>JALSRG010000028.1 GCA_026984915.1 Marinosulfonomonas sp.
GATCGTGCGCTTCAAGTTCGTCAAGAAAGGTGAAACGCTCGGCCTGGCCGTTGATGGGCTGGTCTATGTGAATGACCACTGGGTGATCATGCCAAAACCCTGGCGGGGGCTGGATTAGGGCGTAGACCTATAAACCCTGCACCACTGGTTTGGCAGATTTTACCTGTGAGGATAGCTTAACGAGTGCCGTAATCTGGTTGATTATCAGCGCGTTAAGCTGTTCTCACGGGGAAAATCCGCCAAATCCGAAGGACGGGATTGTCACTTCACCTCAACGGCTTGGGGCGCTTGAAAATAGAACCACTATTTCCCGCGCACCCCAAGCCGTTGATATTTCGCGACAATCCCGCCAGCGGTGCAGGGTTTATAGGTCTACGCTCTAGGCCGCCGGAGCATGTGCTGTCCCGGACCTGATCCGGGACCTGCGCCGGTAAGCTACATCACACAAGGAGGCCCCGCATCAGGTGCGGGGCAGGGCGATCATTTTGCGAATGTCGGCAGGGCTTGCGCCATCGTTCCGATATTTTGCAATGGCGCGGGCATCGTCGCGTTTGGCCAGCCGTTTGCCTGCCGCATCGCGGATCAGCCGGTGGTGGTGATAGGTGGGGGTGGGCAGGTTCAGCAGGGCTTGCAGCAGGACGTGGATTTTGGTGGCTTGATACAGGTCTTCTCCACGGATCACATCGGTAATGCCCTGTGCCGCGTCATCCAGCACCACCGACAGATGATAAGAGGTTCCCATGTCGCGGCGGGCCAGAACGATGTCGCCAACGCGGTGGATCAGTTCCTCCGGTGTGATTTGATGGCTGCCTTTGTGTGCTGCGCCGGTTTCGCTGAACGCCAGCACCGGAGTGCCCAGCATGTCGCAGGCTTTGACCATGTCCAGCCGCAGGGCGGCATTGCTGTCGCTGTGGCCGGCATGGCGGCAGGTGCCGGGGTAGATCAGCCCGTCCGGCCCGAAGGCTGGGCCGCTCCCTTCCTGTGGGGCGGAAACGGCAGCCTCTATATCGCGGCGTTTGCAGGTGCAGCGATAGAGCAGCCCCATTTCGCCAAGTGTGGTCAAGGCATCCTTATAGACGGGCAACCTCTCGGATTGCCGCATCACCGGTTCGGGCCATTCCAGCCCCAGCCAATGCAGATCATCGTAAATCTGCGCTTCCCATTCGGGCCGTGCGCGGCTGCGGTCGATGTCCTCGATCCGCAGCAGAAATTCTCCGCCTGCATTCTGCGCCATGTCATGGGCCAGCAGGGCGGAATAGGCGTGGCCCAGATGCAGCGGTCCGGTGGGCGAAGGGGCAAAACGGGTGCGCATCCTGTCAGTTTAGGTCGGCGGCGCGGCGCTTGAAAGACCCATACGAAACCCATACGAAATCCATATGTTTTCCATACGGCTATTTCTGGCCGTTCAGCCAGTTCAGCCATGCGGCTTTGGCGCGCTCGGTATAGGCCTTGTAACGGGTCTTGCGGTTCTTGCGCCCGCCCTTGGAGTCAATGGGGCGGAACAGGCCGAAGTTGATGTTCATCGGCTGAAATGTTTTGGCCGCTGCGCCGCCGGTGATGTGGTTGACCAGCGCGCCCATGGCCGTATCGACCGGCGGGGCTGGCACCGGACGGCCCAGCATTTCACCGGCTGCCATCCGGCCGGCCAGCAGGCCCATGGCCGCGGATTCAACATAGCCCTCAACGCCGGTGATTTGTCCGGCAAACCGGATGTTGGGGCGGGATTTCAGGCGCAGTTGATGATCCAGCAGGGTAGGCGAATTGATGAATGTATTGCGGTGGATGCCACCCAGACGCGCGAAGCTGGCGTTTTCCAGACCGGGGATCATTTTGAACACCTCGGTCTGGGCGCCGTATTTCATTTTGGTCTGGAAGCCGACGATATTATACAGCGTTCCCAAAGCGTTATCGCGGCGCAGTTGCACCACGGCATAGGGTTTGTCATCGGGGCGGTGCGGGTTGGTCAGGCCGACGGGTTTCATCGGGCCAAAACGCAGGGTCTCGCGGCCCCGTTCGGCCATCACCTCGATCGGCAGGCAGCCGTCAAAGTATCCGGCCGTTTCCCCTTCGTGGAATTCGGTTTTCTCGGCGGCCAGCAGAGCGTCGATGAAGGATTCATACTGCGCCTTGTCCATCGGGCAATTCAGATAGGCTTTGCGCTCTTCCTCGGTGTCGCCCTTGTCGTAACGCGACTGCATCCAGCAGGTGTCCATGTCGATGCTATCGGCATAGACGATCGGCGCGATGGCATCGAAAAACGCCAGCGCATCCGCGCCGGTGTGGGCGGCGATGGACTGGCCCAGAGCGCTGGAGGTCAGCGGGCCGGTGGCGATGATCCAGTTCCCCTCGGTTGGCAGTTCGGTGATCTCATTGCCATCAAGGCTGATCAGCGGATGCTCCAGCAGGCGGCTGGTGACGGTTTCGCTGAACGGGTCGCGATCCACCGCAAGGGCGGATCCGGCAGGCAGGGCGTGTTGGTCGGCGCTGGCGATGATGATGCCGCCTGCTGTGCGCATTTCCCAGTGCAGCAGGCCGACGGCGTTGGATTCATCATCATCCGAGCGAAAGGAGTTGGAGCAGACCATTTCCGCCAGATTGCCGGTGCGGTGGGCAAAGGTTTTCACCTTGGGGCGCATTTCGTGGATCACCACGGGCACGCCCGCATTCGCGGCCTGCCATGCGGCCTCGGCGCCGGCCATGCCGCCGCCGATGATGTGGAGTGTTTCGGTCATAGTCGTGCCTTTTGTATCGGCAGGAGCGGGGGCCAGCCCCCGCACCCCCGGGATATTTAGGGAACAAAGAGGGGCAGAGCCTATTTTTGCGCTTCTTCCGCCTCATCCCCGTCGCGTTCGGCGATCCATGCAACCGAGACCACCACTTCGCCTTTGGCCGTGTCAAACACCTTGACGCCACCAGCCGAGCGGGAGCGGAACGAGATGCCGGCCACCGGGCAGCGGATCGACTGGCCCTTGGAGGTGGCCAGCATGATCTGATCATCCATTTCCACCGGGAATGACGCCACGATCGCACCGCCGCGCATTGCCTTGTCCATCGCGGCAACCCCCATGCCGCCACGCCCGCGCACGGGGTAGTCGTGCGACGAGGACAGCTTGCCCGCGCCACCGGCAGTGATGGTCAGGATCAGGTTTTCCGCCGCTTTCATTTCCTCGAAACGTTCCGGTGAGAGGTTGAAGCCTTCGGCGATTTCCTCTTCTTCCACGCCTTCGTCATCAGCGCCAGCCAGTGCACGGCGCATTTTCAGATAGGCGATACGTTCCTCTGATGTTGCCTCAAAATGACGGATGATCGACATCGAGACCACCTTTTCGCCGTCTTTCAGCTTGATGCCGCGCACGCCGGTGCTGTCACGGCCCTTGAACACCCGCACGGCGGTGGTGGGGAAGCGGATGGCGCGGCCGCCGGCGGTGAACAGCATCACATCATCGTCTTCGGTGCAAATGCGGGCGTTGACCAGTTTCACACCCTCGGGCAGTTTCATCGCGATCTTTCCATTCGAGCGCACGTTGGTGAAATCTGAGAGCGCGTTGCGGCGCACGTCACCGGCGTCGGTGGCAAAGAAGATCTGCAAGCTCCCCCAGTCCTTTTCATCCGCATCGACCGGCATGATGGCGGCCACGGAAACGCCGGTGGGGATCGGCAGGATGTTGACGATCGCCTTGCCCTTGGCGGTGCGCCCGCCCTGTGGCAGGCGCCAGGTTTTCAGCTTGTAAACCATGCCATCCGTGGTGAAGAACAGCAACTGCGTATGGGTGTTGGCAACAAACAGGTTGGTGATCACGTCTTCTTCTTTGGTCTGCATGCCCGCCAGCCCCTTGCCGCCGCGTTTCTGGGCGCGGAAATCGGCCAGCGGGGTGCGTTTGATGTAACCGCCGGAGGTGACGGTCACGACCATATCCTCGCGCTCGATCAGGTCTTCGTCATCCATATCGCCGGACCAGTCGACGATTTCGGTGCGGCGTGGCACGGCAAATTTTTCACGAACCTCGCGCAGTTCATCGGTGATGATTGCCATGATCCGATCGCGAGAGCGCAGAATATCGAGGTATTCGCGGATATTTGCCGCCAGAGTCTGCAATTCATCCGTCACTTCCTTGACACCCATGGCGGTCAGCCGTTGCAGGCGCAACTCCAGAATGGCGCGGGCCTGGGTTTCCGAGAGGTTGTAGGTGCCATCCTCATTGGCCTTGTGGGTCGGATCGTCAATCAGCGCGATATATTCCAGAATATCGCCGGCCGGCCAGCGACGCGTCATCAGCTTTTCGCGCGCTTCGGCCGGATCGGCGGAGGAGCGGATGGTGGCAACGATTTCATCGACGTTGGAGACGGCCACCGCAAGGCCGCACAGGATATGGCTGCGCTCGCGGGCCTTGCGCAACTCGAAGGCGGTGCGCCGCGCCACCACTTCTTCGCGAAAGCTGATGAAGCTGGTCAGAAACCGGCGTAGTGTCAGGGTTTCGGGTCGGCCGCCATTCAGCGCCAGCATGTTGCAGCCAAAATAGGTCTGGGCCGGGGTAAAGCGGAACACCTGATTGAGTACGACCTCGGGGGTGGCATCGCGTTTCAGTTCGATCACCACGCGCACACCGTTACGGTCGGATTCATCCTGAACGTGAGAGACGCCCTCGATCTTCTTTTCGCGCACCTGTTCGGCGATTTTCTCGATCATCGCCGCCTTGTTCACCTGATAGGGAATTTCGTCCAGAATGATCGCATAGCGATCCTTGCGGATTTCCTCGACCCGGGTTTTGGCGCGGATGATGACGCTGCCGCGGCCCTCAAGATACGCCTTTCGTGCGCCGGAGCGGCCCAGCATAATGCCGCCGGTGGGGAAATCGGGGCCGGGGACATATTCGATCAGGTCTTCGCTGCTCAGATCCGGGTTCTCGATCAGCGCCAGCGTGGCATCAATGACCTCGCCCAGATTGTGTGGCGGGATGTTGGTGGCCATGCCGACCGCGATGCCGCCGGCGCCGTTGACCAGCATGTTCGGATAGCGGGCCGGCAATACGGTGGGTTCCCGGTCCTTGCCGTCATAATTGTCCTGAAAATCGACCGTGTCCTTGTCGATATCCGCCAGCAGATAGGCGGCGGGCCTGTCCATCCGGACCTCGGTATAGCGCATGGCCGCCGGATTGTCGCCGTCCATCGAGCCAAAGTTGCCCTGACCGTCCAGCAGCGGCAGGCTCATGGAAAAATCCTGCGCCATGCGGACCAGTGCGTCATAGATGGCGCTGTCGCCGTGCGGGTGGTATTTCCCCATGACATCGCCCACAGGACGGGCCGATTTGCGATAGGATTTGTCATGCGTGTTATTGGTTTCGTGCATGGCGTAAAGAATGCGCCGATGCACCGGCTTCAACCCGTCGCGCAGGTCGGGAATCGCACGGCTGACGATGACGCTCATGGCGTAATCGAGATAACTGGTTTTCATCTCTTTCGAGATGGAAATTACCGGGCCATCATACGCGGGACGCTCTGGCTGTATATCTTCATTGTTTTCAGGTGGTTCTGTGCTGTCGTTCACGTTATTTACCGCTCTGTTCGCCGGACTCTAGATATTGTTGTTCATACTATACAGGATGGCGCATGTTGGGTGCAATGGGCTGTGGACAATTTGCTTGGCAGCTTTGCACCGGATGTGCTAACAAATTGTTTTCATTGAAAAGTAATTAAAATCTGGCATTCTGATTCCATCAGAAAGCAAACAGAGGCTGAAAATGGAGAATGGCGAGACGGAACTGATGTTGCAGGGATACGGGCTGACCACGGCCCAGATCTACTATCGGATGCCGGATTTTCAGAATGTGCTGAACACCTTTTTGTGGCAGGAATACGATCTGGCGCCGGACTATCCGAAACTGTTCGAATTCATCGAATTCTGGCAGGCCGAGATCGAAGGCCCGCTGCATTCGGTATCGTTCACGCATCGCAAGATGATTGCACCGGGCGAATGGCGCAATGTGGTCGGTGAATTCCCGATACACTGAGTTTGGCTGATCGCGCCTGAAACAGGGCCTGAATCAGGACCGGGATCGCTGCAACATGCCGAACAGATCACGCGGATCGTCCGGATCGGCAATCATGTCCAGCGGTTCATAATATGTTGTATCGTGCAGACGATGCCGAACATAGCGCAGGGCCGCGAAATCCTCGATGGCAAACCCGACCCCGTCAAACAGCGTGATCTGGCGCGCATTGCTGCGCCCAGGCGCCGTACCTGCAAGCACCTGCCAGAATTCGGTGACCGGAAAATCCGCGGGCATTTGCTGAATTTCGCCCTCAATCCGGGTCTGGGGCGGATATTCGACAAAAACGTCGGCACGTTTCAGGATATCGGGATGCAGTTCTGTCTTGCCGGGGCAGTCGCCGCCAATGGCGTTGATGTGCACGCCCGCGCCGACCATGTTGTCGGTCAGGATGGTCGCATATTGTTTGTCGGCGGTACAGGTGGTGATGATCTGCGCCCCTTCAATGGCCTCTTCCGGCGTCTTGCATGGATAAAGTTCAAACCCCAAGCCTTTCATATTGCGGATGAATTTGCTGGTCGCCTCCGGATCAATATCATAGAGCCGCAGTTTCCTTATGCCGCAAAGTGCCTTCATTGCCAGCGCCTGAAACTCACTTTGGGCGCCGTTGCCGATCAGCGCCATGGTGTCCGCCCCTTCTGGTGCCAGAACCCGTGCAACCATGGCCGAGGTGGCGGCGGTTCGCAAGGCTGTCAGGATGGTCATTTCGCTCAGCAACACCGGGTAGCCCGAATCCATCTCCGCCAAAAGGCCAAAGGCGGTCACGGTTTGCAGGCCTTCGCGCATGTTTTTCGGATGGCCGTTCACGTATTTGAAACCATAGAGGGTTTTGTCTGATGTTGGCATCAACTCGATCACACCAACGGGCGAGTGGGCGGCCAGCCTCGGGGTTTTTTCAAATTCCGGCCAGCGGCGGAAATCAGATTCGATATAGTCGGCAAGATCGGCCAGAAATCGTTCAATACCAATATGATGCACCAGTTTCATCATGTTGGAAACGCTGACGAACGGTACAAAGGCCAGATGTGAGGGCTGCGGGGTTTTCATGGCAGTATCCTTCAGGAAAAGCTGCGGGTCGGGCGGTCAAATACGCGCCGCCCCAGCAGGGATGCAGTAAGGTCAACCATCAGGCTGGCGGTGCGGCCGCGCTCATCAAGAAACGGGTTCAGTTCGACAAGATCAAGCGATGTGACCAGGCCACTGTCGTGCAGCAGTTCCATCACCAGGTGGGCCTCGCGTTCGGTGGCGCCGCCGGGGACCGTGGTGCCGACCGCCGGAGCGATGGACGGGTCGAGAAAATCCACATCCAGCGAGACGTGCAGCAGGCCGCTGGCCTCGCTGACCCGGTTGAGAAAGGCCATGAGCGGCGCCTTGATGCCGTATTCGTCGATGGCACGCATGTCGGTAATCTGCATGTCGGTTCTGGCAAGTGCCGTGACTTCTTCCGCATCGACGCTGCGGATGCCGAACAGCTGGATGTTTGATGTCGGGATCGGTGCGGGCAGGGGCGGGAAGCCGTCAAACCCTGGTTGGCCGGTTACGTATCCCAGGGGGGTGCCGTGCAGGTTGCCGGAAGCCGTGGTTCCGGGGGTGTGAAAATCGCTGTGCGCGTCCAGCCACAAGACGAACTGCGGCCGCTGCATGTCTTTTGCATGCGCGGCAACGCCGGCCAGCGTCCCCAATGCCAGCGCGTGATCTCCGCCCATGAAAACCGGGAAGCCCTGTTTCATGGCGTCTCTGGCCGCCGGGATCAGTGCTCTGGTCCAGGCTATGGTTTCGGGCAGGGCGTAAATGCCGGGGCGCGCGCTATCGGCTGCAAACGGCGCCGAGGTGATGTTTCCGGCATCCTGCACCCTGTGACCAAGATCAGCCAGCGCCGCATGCAGGCCGGCAGTGCGCAGGCTGTCCGGTCCCATCATGCAGCCGCGGCGGCGCTTGCCGCAATCCATCGGCACGCCGATCATCTGGCATTTTATCGGTTCCAAGAATCCCTCCTGTCGGTTAACAGGCACAGTTTCGCTGGTATAATGGATGCATATCAGCATATATTTTGGCTAATTCGTCAAATTACCGCCGAAACGAAAGGGGAAATGATCAAAATGGATAGTACGGATCAGAGGCTGATCGCCGCATTGCGCCGTGACGGGCGTGCCTCTCTTTCGCATCTGGCCGGCTTGCTGAATTTGTCACGCACCACCGTGCGCACCCGCATCGAGAAATTGCAGCAACAAGGGGAGATACTGGGCTTTACCGTTCTTCTGAAGGGCGACACGCCCCAGGCGGCGGTTCGCGGCCTGATGATGCTGGAGATAGAAGGCCATGGCAGCGACCGAATCCGGCATCAACTGATCGGCATTCCGGCGATCGAGGCCGTGCATGCCACCAACGGCCGCTGGGACATGATTGTCGAGATCGGCACGGACAGCCTTGAGGACCTGGACAAGGTGTTGGCGCAGATCCGGCGTATTTCCGGCGTGACCCGCAGCGAAACCAGCCTGTTACTGTCAACCAGGCGCTCGACCCGGCCAGGATAACCCGCCCGGCTGAACAGGCGCTGAACAGGCATTGCCGCGCAGGCGTCTTGGCGTTAGCCTGCCATGAAACTGCAACATGAAACCGCAACCGGATGGGCCTGCCAGTGACTGTTAGCCAGATCATCATCAAAGAGTTGGAAGACGCCGGTATAGGCTTTGTCTCTTCGGTGCCCTGCAAGCAACTGGCCGGGGTGATAAAGGGCGTTGATGCCAGCAATTCCATCCGCCACGTGCCTGCAACGCGTGAGGACGAAGGCATGGGCCTGTGTGCCGGCGCTTATCTGGGCGGAAAACGGGCGGCGATCCTGATGCAGAATACCGCCCTCGGGGTGACGATCAACGCGCTGGCGACGCTGATCCAGTTTTACCGGATGCCGTTGCCAATGCTGGTCAGTTATCGCGGAGAAGTCGGAGAGCCGGTTGCCTGTCAGGTTGAAATGGCCTTACATACCAAGGCGTTGCTTTCTCAACTTCATGTACCGACCTATCATTTTCACAACCCGGAAGATGTGCGGGAACTGGGGGCGATAATCGACCATTGTTTCATGTGCTCCAAGCCGGTAGCGGTGCTGATGGATGCACATTTCTGGAAAGGGCAAGGCGAATGAAGCGGGCGGATGTCATATCGGCTGCAATGCAGGTTGTGACAGATGAACTGGTGATCTGCAATATCGGCTCACCCAGTCAGGAACTGCACGCCATCCGCGACCGGCCCGGAAATTTTTACATGCTGGGGACAATGGGGCAGGCCTCGGCAATCGGTCTGGGGTTAGCCCTGTCGCAGGACAGGCCGGTGATCGCCATCGAGGGCGACGGGGCGGTCCTGACAAGCCTGGGAACCCTGGCGACGATCGGCAACAACCCGGCTCCGAACTTTACCCTGCTGGTGATTGACAACGGCAGTTATGGCTCCACCGGCAATCAGCCGACCTATACCCGCGCAAATACCGCGCTGGCGCAGGTTGCCGCGGCCTGCGGCTGTGAAAATGTCGTGGAATGTGAGGGCAAGGATATAGGCGTGGTTCTGCAACGGGCCCTGAGCAGCGGCAAAATGACAGTCATTGTCTGCACCTGTGCGCCGGGAAATGCCAAATCCCCGGTCATCCGCATGGACCCGGTGGTTATCCGCGAACGGTTCATGAATGAAGTACGGTCAGAAAATACCTGATAACAATCAGCTTTTACGCCACGCGATGAACCAGAATATGGCAAAGACAAAAGAGGCCAGCGCATTGTAACTGGCCATGGAAAGCCCGAACAGTTCCCACGGAACCTCGTCGCACATCACAACCGGAGCGGCCATGATCTGATCCAGCAACTGGTCTGCCGACATATTGCCGACATTTCCGCCGCCAGTGCATGAGGTCGGGCCCTGCCACCAGCCGCGCTCAACCCCGGTATGATAAATTCCGAGCCCCGAGGTGGTCAGGGCCGCCAGACCACCGATCAGCGGCAGCAGTTTGCCCCGGCTCATCATCAGAGCCAGCACACCGGCAACGATGGCAACAACATGCGGATAGCGTTGCCACAGGCAAAGCTCGCATGGGGCAAGCCCGCCGAGGTATTGAAAGGCAAGCGCGCCAAGCATGAGAGCAACGGAACCGCCTGTGGCAAGAACAAGGGCTGTGGTACGTGTCATAGAAACTTCACCAGAAAATAACTCCCCACCAGGAGGATTGAGAACAGCGTGAACATTAAACCAAGTCGGCGCTCGATGAAATCCCGGATGGGTGCGCCAAATTTCCACAGCAGGGCGGCGACGACGAAAAAGCGCAGCCCGCGCGCGATGATGGCGGAAATCAGGAACACGGCAAAATTCATTCCGGTCCAGCCCGACATGATGGTGATGACCTTGAACGGAAAGGGCGTCACCCCGGCGATGAGCACGGCCCAGCCGCCCCAGTCGTTGAATCTTTGGGCGAAAATGTCTGCCTCGGCGGTTTTTCCGTAAAACTCCAGCAACGGTTTGCCGATGACGTCAAAAAGGGCCGCCCCGATGTAATAGCCAAGAATGCCGCCCAGAACAGAGGCCGCCAGTGCAACAATGGCAATCAGCCAGGCCCTTGACGGCCGGGCCAGTATCATCGGGATCATCAGGATGTCCGGCGGAATGGGGAAGAAAGAGCTCTCCATGAAAGCGATTGCCGCCAGCGCCCACAAGGCGTGCGGGCTGTCGGCCAGGGACAGGGTCCAGTCATATAATCGTCGGATCATCGGTTTCGCGCCTGTTTTTCCCCATGCAGCACGCCAGCCGGCCGGCGTCAACCCTGTGACCTTGTCGGGTGCTGCGAAAGAAATGCCGCAGATGTGGCTGGAATGACGCGTTTGCTGCCCTATACTGGCCGCAGTTTTTCGCAAGTTGGAGCAAGTTGATGAAATGGCAGGGGCGACGGGGAAGTCGGAATATCGAGGACAGACGGCGCAGCGGTGGTATGCGTAAAGTCGGAGGGATTGGCGGTATTGGCATGATTGCCATCCTTTTGATCGGCTATTTTCTGGGGGTGGATGTGACGCCGCTGCTGAACGGCGGAAATCAGGGCGGGGTGGCCCCGCGCACCGGGGCGACAACCGGCACATTGAGCGCCGAGGAAAAGGCGGCCGGTCAGTTTGTCTCGGTCACCCTGGCTGATACCGAGGAAATCTGGGGCGATATTTTCAGAAAACAGGTTGGCAAACCCTATACGCCGGCAACGCTGGTTCTGTTCAGTGGCGCGACAGCCTCGGCCTGCGGCGGCGCAAATGGATCCACCGGGCCGTTTTACTGCCCGCTTGATAAAAAAGTCTATCTGGACACCGCGTTCTTTACCACCCTCAGCCGACGCATGGGGGCAAAAGGGGATTTTGCCGCAGCCTATGTTGTGGCGCATGAGATCGGGCACCATGTCCAGGATGAACTGGGGATCCTGAGTGAATCCACGGCGATCCGCCGGCAATTGTCCGAGGCAGACAGCAATGCCGTTTCTGTTCGGGTCGAATTGCAGGCCGATTGTTATGCCGGTCTCTGGGCGCGTCAGGCCCAGGCCAAATTCGGTACGCTGGAACGCGGCGACATCGAAGAAGCAATGAATGCGGCCGGCCGAATTGGTGACGATACCCTGCAACGTAACGCCGGGCGCAGGCCGATGCCTGACAGTTTTACCCACGGAACGTCAGAACAACGCCAGAGATGGTTTTTACGCGGTTTCAAGAGTGGAGATTTGGCAGCCTGCAACACCTTTAATGCTAATCCGCTGTAAAATAAGCAAACTTTTTTCTGGCAAAACCGACCGGATGGTCGGATATTCGAGAGAGAGGGTGCGCCCCACGTCATTTCACTTGCAGTGAAGAGGCGGGTCTGACAGCCTGAAGCTACGCGAAGGATAAACATATCAGGGAGGAAACGATATGAAATTTACGCTGAAATCAGCGCTCATAGGGGCTATTGCCCTGGGATTGGGGGCGGCATTCACAACCGGAGCCGCAATAAGTCAGGAAGTCACACTGCGCTTCCAGCACTTTATTTCACCCAAGGGGTCCGTTCCGAAACTCTTCATGCAGCCCTGGGCCGACAAGGTTGAAAAGGACAGCGGCGGCCGCATCAAGATCGAGATTTACCCGGCGATGCAACTCGGTGGCAAACCCCCGGCGCTGTATGATCAGATCCGCGATGGCGTCATTGATGGTGGCTGGGCCATTCCCGCCTATACGCCGGGCCGTTTCCCCGAGGCTGAAGCCTTTGAACTGCCGTTCATGACATCCATGTCGGCCGAAGCCTCATCAAAGGCCGCCTGGGATTTCACCCAGAAATACCTGCAGGAACGCTTTGCCGATGTTCACCTGATCGCAGTTCACGTGCACGGGCCGGGGGTCATTCACAAGAAAGGCCCGGCCATCAAGTCTATTGATGATTTCAAGGGCCTGAAGCTGCGCGGTCCCTCGCGTCAGGCCAACAAACTGCTGGAAGCCCTTGGCGCCACCCCGGTGGGCATGCCGGTGCCGGCCTTCCCCGAAGCGCTGAGCAAGGGCATTGTCGATGGCGGGGTGATCCCGTGGGAAATCGTGCCGCCGCTGAAAATTGATGAACTGGCCGACAGCCACACCGAAATCGGCGGTGATCGCGCCCTTTACAACACCTATTTCATCTGGGCGATGAACAAGGACAGCTATGACCGTCTGCCGGATGACCTGAAGGCGGTGATTGATGCCAATTCCGGGGTCGAAACATCCGGCTGGGCCGGCAAGGCCATGGATGATGGCGACAAGCTGGGCAAAAAGGTTGTGATGGATCGCGGCAACGAGATCTACAAGCTTGATGATGCAACCACAGCCACCATTCGCGGTATCGGCGACAAACTGACTGAGGCCTGGATTGCGGAAGTCACGCAAAAAGGCCTGGATGGTGCGGCCATGGTTGCCGACGCCAAAGCTCTGGTTGCCAAGTATTCCGGCAACTAGAACTGGATGGGCGATTGCGCGAAAGGCCAGGCAGAAACCGGTCTGGCCTTTTCGCTTCGGGGACCGGTTGATGAAATACGACACGCTTCTGGGAGATTTGCTGCATCCCACCGGTCGGTTGGTGGGCGGATGTTTCAGCCGCCCAGGAAAATTCGCCGACAAAAATGAACTGATCTGGGGCAGTGCCTATCTGCTGATGGCATTGACCTATCTGCAAGAGGGGCGCGTTCCGTGCTGAGAAATACGTGACGGTCCTGATCGCCGGGGCCGGGATTGCCGGCCTCTCGCTGGGGCTGAGTCTGCATCAGGTGGGGATTCCGTTTCATATTTTTGAATCGGTTCAGACCCTTCAGCCGCTCGGGGTGGGGATCAACCTGCAACCGCATGCCAGCCGCGAACTGATCGAGTTGGGGCTTGAAAAGGAACTGGACAAGGTCGGGTTGCGGACCCGCGAGGTTGGCTATTTCACAGCGCAGGGGCAGGAAATCTGGCGCGAGCCGCGCGGCCTGCTGGCCGGCTACAACTGGCCGCAGTTCTCCATCCATCGGGGCGGGTTGCAGATGGCGCTCCATGACGCGGTTCTGGAACGGGCCGGAGATGTGATTTCGACCGGAACTGCCGTGACAGGGTGGACGCCCGCAAAAGCGGGTGTTGCGGTTGGCCTGCAAGACCGGAAAACCGGGCGCACCAGAACCGCACAGGGGGATTTGCTGGTTGCGGCGGACGGGATCAATTCAGCCATACGCGCCCGGCTGTATCCGGAGGAGGGGCCGGCCCATTGGGGTGGCACGATGATGTGGCGCGGCATCACTCGTGCACCAAAGTTTCTGACGGGCCGCAGCATGGCGATGATCGGCACCAAGGCGTGCAAATTCGTCTGCTATCCGATTGCCGATACCGGGGATGGTGGCAGCCTGATCAACTGGATTGCCGATCTGACCATGCCGGAAGGCCATGACTGGTTGTCTCAGGACTGGAACCGCCCCGGCAACCGCGCCGATTTTGCAGACCGGTTCGATGGCTGGGCATTTGACTGGATCGATGTCCCGGCAATCATCGCCGGGGCCGAGGGTATCTGGGAATTTCCGATGGTCGATCGCAACCCCCTGCCGCAATGGAGTTTTGGCCCTGTCACATTGTTGGGTGATGCGGCCCATGCCATGTATCCGATCGGCTCGAACGGTGCCTCGCAAGGGATCCTCGACGCCCGAATTCTGGCGCGTATCCTGCGCGACAACGGACCAACGCCAGAGGCGCTGCAACACTATGAGGCGGAGCGGCGCGAAGCGGTAAACAGGCTGGTTCTGGCCAACCGGGGCGACGGGCCGGACCGGATACTTGATATTGTCGCCAAACGGGCACCGGAAGGGTTCGAGTCTATCGAAAATGTGATGCCAGAGGCGGAAAGGCTGGCTTTTGCGTCGGAATACAAAAAGATAGCCGGAATGGATATTGCCACATTGAATGCGCGCGCACCGCTGATTGCGGTCTGAAACGGGGAAAGAAGAAATGACATCGGTAATTGCAAATGACCGGGGGCTGGCCAAACCTCTGGAACGGGCCATTGGCTTCAGGCTGGAACGCATCGACCGGCAGCTTGCCTATTTCGGCGGTTTCATTCTTGCCATCATTTCGATTGTTACGGTGGTGTCGATCATCGGTCGCGCCCTTCTCGGCTTCGGATTTGGCCCGATCAAGGGAGATTTCGAGATTGTCGAAAACGGCTGTGCCATTGCGGTTTTTGCCTTTTTGCCGCTTGCGCAGCTCAGGCGCGGCCATGTGACGGTGGATATTTTCGTGCAGGCCCTGCCACTGCGTGTACAGGCTTTCCTCGGCTTGCTGGGGGACGTGCTTTTGACAATTGCCGCCTTTCTGATCCTGTGGCGGCTCTATCTCGGGTTTGGCGAAAAATTCCCCTATGGCAGCGAGACGCTGCGCCATGCCCTGGGGATGGGGGCAAAACCGTTTTTCCCGGAAACCACCTATGAGTTGGAGGTGCCGGTGTGGATTCCCTATAGTCTGGCGCTGATCGGGGCGTTCTTTTTCTTTGTCACGGGCGTTTATACCGTCTGGCGCAGTCTGAACTGGACGATCGCCGGGCAGGAGGGCGCGTGATGGGGGGGCTTGAACTCGCACTGATCGCCTTTGGCCTGATGCTGCTGGCGATTTTTCTGCGCATGCCAATCGGTGTGGCCATGGGGGTAACGGGCTTTGTCGGCACCTGGATCGTGACGGGCCGCGCCGCCGGGCCGCTGGCGCAACTGAAAACGCTCAGCTATGACACGTTTTCCAGCTATTCGCTGTCTATCGTGCCGCTGTTCTTGCTGATGGGCCAGTTTGCCACGAAATCCGGCATGTCGGCCGCGCTGTTTCAGGCGGCGAGCGATTGGCTGGGGCACCGCAAGGGGGGCGTGGCCATGGCGGCGGTTGGCGCCTGCGCCGGCTTTGGCGCGGTGTGTGGCTCGTCTCTGGCGACCGCAAGCACGATGGGGCAGGTGGCGCTGCCCGAGATGCGCAAGCGGGGCTATTCCGATGCGCTTTCCACCGGCGTGCTGGCAGCGGGAGGAACCTTGGGCATTCTCATTCCGCCTTCGGTGATCCTGGTGATCTATGCCATCCTGACCGAGCAGAATATCGTGAAGATGTTCATTGGCGCGCTGGTGCCGGGCATACTGGCGGCGCTGGGGTATATGGTCACGGTTGCCATCTATGTGCGCATTCGCCCCGATGCCGCGGATACCGCCCCAAGAGTTCCCTATGGGCAGCGGTTTCTGACGCTGCTGCGCATCTGGCCGGTTGTGGTGATTTTCGGTCTGGTGATGGGCGGCATTGCCGCCGACTGGAACTGGGTGCAACCCGGCGTTCAGGCGCTGTTCACCCCGACGGAAGGGGCGGCCGTGGGGGCGGTTGCCACCGGGCTGTACGGCATTCTCACTGGCGGGCTGACCTGGCGGGGCTTTCTGGATTCAACCCTGAACGCGGCGCAAGCGACCGCGATGATCTTTTTCATCATCCTTGGCGCGCAACTGTTCAATTCATTCCTCGCCTTTACCCGCGCGCCGCAATCGCTTGCGGAATGGGTGACAGGGCAGGGGTTTTCGCCCACCATCGTGCTGGCTTTGATGCTGATCTTTTATCTGATCTTTGGCTGTGTCATGGACAGCCTCAGCATGATCCTGCTGACCATCCCGATCTTCTTTCCGATCATCGAGGCGCTTGATTTCGGCCTGACGCCGGAAGGCACGGCCATCTGGTTCGGCATTCTGGCCCTGATCGTGGTCGAGGTGGGGCTGATCACGCCGCCTGTGGGGATGAATCTCTTTATTATCAACTCACTGGCGCGCGATATTCCCATAGTGAAAACCTACAAGGGCGTCGCACCATTTGTGGTCTCGGATCTGATCCGCGTGATCATTCTGGTCTCGTTTCCGCAGATTACCCTGTGGCTGGTCGCGGTGATGTTCGCAGGCAGTTGACGCCCGTGAAAACCGGGGCTAAACAGCCCCCCTGTGGCCCGAGTGGCGGAATGGTAGACGCAGGGGATTCAAAATCCCCCGATGGCAACATCGTGCGAGTTCGAGTCTCGCCTCGGGCACCACTATAACTTACTGGACCTGTCACGGTTTAGTGCCGCTCCAAGTGCTCATTTAAGCGGCGGTCCTTTCGAAAGCCAAGGGGCTTTTCCAACCTAGCGCCGAGTGTTTGCGGCGCGGGTTATAGAAGCCATTTATGTATTCGAAGATGGCGATTTCTGCGGCTCTGCGGGTTCGCCATGAATGACGCCAGATCAACTCTGCCTTGATGGTTTTGAAGAAGGTTTCCATCGCCGCATTATCATGGCAATTTCCCTTGCCGCTCATGGATACTTTGAAGCCATTCTGGCGCAGGATTTTCTGATAGTCATGCGAACAATATTGACTGCCGCGATCTGAATGGTGAATGCAGCCCATAGGCGGCCTGCGCAGAGCAATAGCCATGTTCAACGCCCTGATTGCCCTCCTCTCGGTGATGCAAGGGCATCACCTGCCGGGCAGCGGGTCCCTTTTCATTCGGTTCGACACGGCCCAGCCGATTACCCGCCTGGAATAAAGGTCCAGAACTACGGCCAGATAGAGCCAGCCCTCGCGGGTCCAGATATAGCTGATATCAACCACCCATTTCTGATTGGGTCGATCTGCAGAGAAGTTCCGGTTCAACAGGTTTGGTGCAATGTTGAACTTGTGGTTGCTGTCAGTTGTGACCGTGTGTTTATGGGTTCTGACGACAGAAATCCCGTTCTGTCGCATCAATCTGCCGACGCGGCGGTGGCCGACTTCCAGACCAATCTCTTTCAGCTCTTCGGTCATCCGTGGCCGACCATAACTGTTCAAGCTCAGGCGGTGCTGTTCTCGAATATGGGCGAGCAAAACCATGTCTTCGCGCTGACGCTGGCTGATCGGGCGGCCCCGCCAGGCGCGATAGCCTTCTGGTCAGCCAAAAACATCCCGCAGCAATTCGCTCAGGCGCGCAATGGCTGCCTCTGACACGAGAGAGAGTTGGGTGCCAGGTTGGCTCCCTCCGGTCGTTTCATATAAACATCCTACCGCCCCGCCTTCTCCTCGATCCCCGACATGCCTTCGCGCCGTTCCAGTTCGGCCAGAACATCCGCCAGATCCACATCCCGTGCGGCCAGCATCACC
>JALSRG010000029.1 GCA_026984915.1 Marinosulfonomonas sp.
GGCATGGACCGTTTCACCGGGGGCTGCCTGTGCGGCACTGTCAGATTTGTAGCGTCCGGCCGCCCAGACCGGGTTGGCCTTTGTCACTGCCTTGACTGCCGCAAGCATCACGGGGCGCTCTTTTATGCTGCCGCTGTATTCCCACAGGATGCGGTGACAATTGAGGGCGAAACACGCGAATACAAAGGCCGATCTTTCTGCCCGCGCTGCGGCTCATCCGTTTTCGCGCGTTCCGGAGATGAAACAGAAATACATCTTGGGGCCCTTGATGCGCCGGATCAACTGGGACCACCAACATACGAAAGCTGGACAACCCGCCGCGAATCCTGGCTGCCTCCCTTTCCGCAGATGAAAGGGTACGCACGCGGCCGTGATGAAACAGATCGCACAGAGAACCAGGCCAAGGAATAGACCGCTGAACAGGCCACCGCCGCCGATGAAACCCGCCTTTGACACCCGGCCAAATCAATGGCGCAGGCCCGCTTTACCGAATCTGCCGCCAAAATTCGCCGTGCCAAACGCCCCGCTTCCTTTCCCCGCAGCCCGCTCCATCACAGCCACGCAACAGCCCCGGCCAAATCAGGAAGATGACCTCAAGAATAAGCCTTTCCTTCCAAATGGATCAAATATCTTCGCCGAAGGCCCGGGGCGGGGTTCCCCGCGCCGGTTTTCCCCGGGGTCGATTTCCGGCGTACCATTCGCCTTTTGCACCCTGACAGGTTACGAATGCAAAACCTCCGGCACAGGCATTGCCCTGCCAAAGACACCCGCATCCCCTCACTTCCCCTGCATCTCTTTCCTGACGGTTCCCCACTCGGGTTTCGGGGTCTTGCCAGCCTCCTCGAACTTGAATTCCTCCAGGGTCTCCGGCCCCTCGATCAGCCCGGCCAGACGGCCGTGCACCCAGGCGCTCAACACGTCATTCATCCGGTTCTGGTATCCGCTGCCCATGGATTTGAAAAACCGCACCACGCCGGCCTCGATCCCGATGGTGATCTTCACCTTTTTGTCCCGGCCCTTTTCACGGCCGATGACATGCCAGGCCTCCGGGATACGCTGCGAGCGGTGGATCGTGTCGTGCAGGTCCCACTCCAGCCGTCGCATTGCATCGGCCATATAGTGAAAATACCTGGCTTGGGTTTTGGTCAGCTTGGGGGATTTGGTCTTTTCCGGAGCAGTCATCGCGGGCCTCGCCTTTCAGGATTTGCCCGCAATCATCCCCGTATTTTTCTAAAATTGTCTGAATCCACCGTATGGCGGAAATCCATACATTTTCCATACGCTTTCCATGCACGCCTCAGCCCCGGTTTCAACGCTTGCGGAACACCGCCACATCGGTTCGCGCCGCCTGGCGTTCTGGGCTGGCATTTGGCCCATAGCCGCAATGTTCGACAATCTCGAAATCGCGGATCTGCCCTGCGACCTCGGCAAATTTTGCGGCAAACCCGGCGCTCTCGTACAGCTCGGCATTCACCCCCAGCGTAAACAAGGCACCGGGCCGGGCAACGCGGATCAACTCGTCAATCGCCTCGGGGCCCACATGGCCATGCGTGAAGGTTCCGACACAGATCACACCGCCATATGTCGCGTCCTCAATGCCCAGCCGCTTTGTCAGATCGCCATGTATGGCGGCGCGATAACAGCCTTTTCCCATGGCCACATCCAGCATTTCCGGGGTAATATCCAACGCATCAATCGGCCCCAGACCGTGGCTTGCCAGTGCCTGCCCCACAAGGCCGGTTCCCGCGCCGACATCCAGAACAGGCATGTCGTCATCCGCCCGATCGGCGAAAATGGCCGCGATCAGTTCGGGGTTCCGGTAATCATAGGCTTCGGCAAAATCCTTGTCATAGGTTTTCGCCCAGTCCCGATACAGGGCGATCGAATCCTCGGTCGTTTTCAGGGCGTAGGCCGTATTCAGAAAGGGCTTCATGTCATTCATTGCAGATTATGTCTCCTGGTTGGAATTGCTAGCTAACGCAAAGTCAGCAAAAAGCCAACGGCTGCAATCTCCTTAAAAGAGTATTTGCGGTAACCGGATAATATTATTACGTTTTATTCCGATCCTTTTTGAGTTTTCTTCGAATACGTTCTTTGAAAATACCCCGGTCACATATACGTCAGCACGGCAGATCATTGCTTGACCTTACAGTGGAGCGGGCCCCAGCTTAGCCACAACGGAAAGGCGCATATGGAACTCACTTTTTACACGGCTGTCCTGCTTCCGGCCGCCTTGGGTTTGCTGGGTTTCATCGAGCCCTGCACCGTCGGTGGCCATATGCTGTTTCTGGAAACCCAAAACCAGCGCAGCCAGCAGGCGAAAGCCGCCGCCGTTCTGGTTTTCGTTGCTGTCCGGGCGCTCGTGACCGGGCTGTTCGGTGCTCTGATCGCTTTTGCCGGATCGGGGTTGATTTCCCTGCAAACCGGGATGTGGCTGGTGTTTGGCAGCCTCTATGTTCTGGTTGGTCTGGCCTTCATTTTTGGCCGGGCCGGCCTGGTGAAACAGCGCATATCCCTGGCGCCAAAGGCCTGGAAGTCGGCACAGAACCCGCTGGTCCTGGGGCTGGCCTTCGGGCTGAACATTCCGGCCTGTGCCGCACCCATCCTGTTTGGTCTCTTGGGGCTGGCCGCTACGACAGGCGCTGTACTTGCCGGCTTCATGATGATGTTTGTGTTCGGTCTTTTCCTCTCCCTGCCACTGGTCGTTTTTGCAATAACGCCGCGTTTCAACAACTGGCTGCAAAGCCTTGGAAACGCCATGAAAAACCGCCGCTGGCTGATTGGAACAATCTTTGTTCTATTGGGGCTCTGGGCCATTTGGTTTGGCCTGTATGTCGACCCGGCCGACTGGTCAGGCCGTTAGGCCGTCAGGCCAATTGACGCAGGGCCAGTCTGCTCTTGCAATCCGGCAATCATATTCTTAATTATGAATACGAGAACATTGCAAAACACTGCGCAGTCTGCCTGCGCCCAACTATTTGAAAGGAAAAGACATGACATCCGATCGCGCTGTACTTGCATTTGCCGGCTTTATGGTAATGCTCTCGGTTCTGCTCGCCGTTACGGTATCAATCAACTGGCTGTGGCTGACCGGGTTTGTCGGGCTGAACCTGTTTCAGTCGGCGTTCACCGGCTTCTGCCCCGCTGCAAAAATCTTCCAGAAGCTTGGCTTCAAACCCAGCTGCGGATCCTGCTGAGTTTCCGCCCGACCCAGTTTGACGCTAGGCCACATACCCGCCAATTCCGGCGGGTATGTTTCATTTACCTCAACTGAATAGCACCTATACCAAGCCGACCAGTTTACACTTGGTTGGGCGGTTCTTCCCCGCGAAAGAACGCCCTAAGGTTTTCCAATGCCATCATGCCCATATTGCTGCGCACATCTTCGGCGTTGGTGCCCAGATGCGGGAGCAGCACGGTATTTTCAAGGCGACGAAGACTATCGGGGATCTCCGGCTCATTCTCGTAAACGTCAAGCCCCGCGCCCGCTATCTGCCCCGATTGCAGCGCCGTGATCAGGGCTGTTTCATCCACAACGTCGCCGCGTGAAATGTTTACCAAACGGGCCTGTGGCTTCATGGCGCCCAGGGCGGCGGCGTCAATCATGTGATGGGTCTCTGCCGTTCCGGGAACTGCCACCGCGACAACATCAGAAACCGACATCACCTCGTGCAATGTCGCCAGTTGGCGCGCCGGCACCCCGGTATCCGCGACGGGCGAGCGGTTGAAAAACACCACATCCATGTCAAAACCCAGATGGGCCCGGCGGGCAATGGCGCGCCCGATCCGCCCCATGCCGACAATTCCCAGGATTTTGCCACCGATATGCATGCCCAGCATCTGTGTCGGGTGCCAGCCCTGCCAGGCGCCACTTCGGGCAAGACGCTCGCCCTCACCCGCGCGCCGCGCCGTCATCAGAATCAGCGTCATGGCAATATCTGCCGTGGCATCGGTAACGGCACCGGGGGTGTTGGTGACCACAATCCCCCTGGCGCGGGCCGCCTCGACGTCAATATGGTTATAACCGACACCGAAATTCGCCAGAATGCGGCAGCTCGGGTTACGCACCCCTTCAAATGTCTGCGCCCCGAAAGCATCACCAAGCGTGGGCAATACAGCATCATAACCGGCCAGAGCGGCCGTAGCCTCTTGCCGGTTCATGGGCTGTGTCGTCGGGCGCACTGTGACATCAAACGCCGCATTCAGCCGCTGCATCACCGCATCCGGCAAGGCGCGTGAAACCAGCAGGCGGCCCATCAATGCATCCGCCCGCCAACGGGAACAGGGTGATCCGGCGCCAGTAAAACCACCTCGCCGGCCTCATCCGGAAGCCCCAGAACCAACACCTCGGACATGAACCTGCCGATCTGACGGGGGGGGAAGTTGACAACGGCCACAACCTGCCGGCCAATCAGCGTTTCCGGGGAATAATGCGCCGTGATTTGTGCCGAAGTCTTGCGCAGGCCGATATCGGCGCCAAAATCTATCCACAGCTTGATTGCAGGTTTGCGCGCCTCGGGGTAGGGCTGTGCATCCACAACCTTGCCAACGCGGATATCGACTTTCAGGAAGTCATCAAAACTGATTTGCTCGCTCATTTGCCCAGTTCCCTTGAGCGTTCAACAGCCGCATGCACGGCGCGTTTCAGCAAAGGCGGAAATCCGTCTTTCGGGTCCATCAAAACCTTGAGCGCCGCTGCCGTGGTTCCGCCCGGACTGGTCACGTTGACACGCAATTGTTCCGGGCTTTCCGTGGCCACCTCGGCCAGATGCCCGGCACCCGCAACCGTCGTTTTTGCCAGTTGCATTGCCATTTCCGGCGGCAATCCTTCGGCCTCACCAGCGGCGGCCAGGGCCTCGATCAGATGAAAAACATAGGCGGGGCCAGATCCGGAAACCCCGGTCACCGCATCAATCTGGCCTTCATTATCCAGCCGCACGGTCTTGCCCACGACCTGCAATAGCGTTTCCGCCAAATCCAGATCAGACGCATCCGCCCGCGCGTTGCCGACAAATGCGGTTATTCCATGCGCCACAGCGGCCGGCGTGTTCGGCATGGCCCGGATGACAGGCGTTTCGCGCCCAAGAACCTTTTCATAATACGAAATGGGCGTGCCGGCCGCGACAGAAAGGAACAGCGTATCGCGATTGCCCAATGGTGTGAGGGTTGGCAATGCTTCTCCCATCAACTGCGGTTTCACCGCCACCAGAACAATAGCGGGATTTCCCGGCAGGTTTTCGTTCAGATGCAATCCGGTGGCGGCCTGTTTTTTCAACCACTCACTCGGATTTGGATCAATCACCCAGACAGATGATGCCGCAAGCCCCTGTTCCAGCCAGCCCGCCAGCAGCGCCGATCCCATTTTACCGCAGCCAAGCAAAACCAGCCCGCGTTGTTTCACTGTTTCAAGTGCCATGCCACCCCAGCCTGTTCAGATCATTGTTTTGTCGCAGGCAGATTAAGCCCGGCCGTAGGTCTCTGCAATGGCAACCTGAAGTGCTTCTTCGGGGGATTGATCCCCCCAGCAAACCAGTTGAAAGGCCGGGTAATAGCGCTCGGATGATGTAACGGCCGCCTTGATCAGAGTGTTGATCTGCTCCGGTCCGGCCATTTGCCCGCCCGCCAACACCAGCCCGTAGCGATAAACCATCAGCCGCTGTTCGCGCCAGTAGGTAAACCCGCCTGCCCAGCAATTGTCATTTGTCAGGTTGAGAATTTCATACAGTTCGGGCAGTTTTTCGTTCGGCGGTTCCATCTCGAATGTGCAGATCAATCGCAGGGTTTCGTCATAAGCCGACCAGGCCAGGGTAATCGAGTAGGTGCGCCACTGGCCCTCGACCGCCATTGCGATCTGATCATCGGCCACGCGGTCGAATTCCCATTCGTGATGCTCTGCAAGTGTCTCGACGATGTCGATCGGATGCAGGTCATCGGCATCGATATACTGCTCGGTATGTGCCATCGTGCCTCACCTTTCTAGTTTCTCAACTGCGGAAGCCCACAAGACAAAGGGGCCTACCACAAGAACAGGCGTTTTATCCGGTACACCCTTACTACATATGGTGGGGCAAGGCTTCCAGACTGTAAAGAAGTTTTTTCGGGTTATCCCCAGCTAAATGCGCCAATCCAGCCCGAGCCGTTCCGGGGCAAAGCCTGCGTCACCGAATATCGCCAGCATCCTGTCTGCGAAACCATTTCCCTGAACCGACAGACAATTCAGGGCAAAGTACCAGTAGAAATACTTTGCGTATCCGCCCTTGCGCGCCAGAGCATTTTGCAACGCCACCGGAAAGTCCGCTGGATCTTCCACGGTTTCCGCCATGTGATGAAAATCTGACCGGCCAAACAGGATCGCCGGCTTGCGGTGCAGATAGCCTTCGATCGAAACCGCCGAATTGAAGGAAACCGTAACCGCGCATTCCGACAGAATATCGTGGATATTTGCATCGGTCAGAATAAAATCCAGCCCCGCGTCTTTCAGGGCTTGCACCATCGCCGCATCACCCGGCTGCAGCGGATGCGGTTTGACAACAACCGGGCGGTTTTCAGCCCCTTGGGCGACAGCCCGCAGCATTTCGCGGGCCGTGCAATGGGTTGATCCCTGTTTTTCCGGGTTTCCCCCCTGAAGAAAAACCGCAATCGCGCCCTCGGGAATGGCCTCGTACTCCCGCTTTTGATTATATCGCGAGCGGCGGTTTCCGACCAGTCTGCGTCTTTGCTGCTGGAAAAAGGCCTTGGCGGGTTGAAGGCGCACCTGACGCGGATCATAGACCCGTTCTGCAATGCTGCTGTTGCAGAGAACACCGCGTCCATCCAGATGCCAGAACGGCGGAATATAGGCCAGGGCTGTATTGAGCGCGTTCGGGTGCCTGACCTGACCGTTCTCGATAATGTGAAGGTTGCCATCATCCAGCACCGCCCGCCAATCCGTGGCCGACGGATCAATCAGGCGAGGATCACGCCGAACCGCGCGGATATGACCACCCCGGATCTCGACCTCTTGCTGGATCCTGTCGAAAACCCGCAGATGCGCCCTGCTGCGGTATGTTTTCAACTGTTTTGCAGGTAAATGGAAAACCACCTTTGCCGGCATCCCGCCTCTCCGATCAAGGCCTCAAATGGCCGTCGGCTTTGTTTTGGCCTGTTTCACCCGCCAGTTCAAAGGGTTTTCTGTTCGCAAGCTTCACAGCAGTTGCGCAGCGGCTTTCGCGCCCTAGGATTTCTTTGCGCGGCTCGCCGGCTTTTTCTTTGCCTTGGCTTCCAAGGCATCCAGACGGGCCTTCAGGGCCTCATTCTCTTCGCGGGCCTTCTGGGCCATGGCACGAACCGCCTCAAATTCCTCACGGGTTACAAAATCCCGATCCGCCAGCCACCGGTCCATCCAGCTTTTCATGGCTGTCTCTGCTTCGGTCTTTGCACCTTGGGCGACACCCATTGCATTGCTCATCAGCTTGGAAATATCGTCAAAAACTTTGTTGCGCGTTTGCATGCGGCCCTCCGGTTCAGCTTTGCTTCCCTATATGGGGGGCAACAGGCAAAACCACAAGGTTGACTTGGCCACATTGCAACGGGCAATTAATCCTCATGCAAATGGTCCTGAATTTCCCCGACATCAGCCCCGAAATCTTCTCCATAGATATCGGTTCCTTCTCGTTTGCCCTGCGCTGGTATGCGCTGGCCTATATTACCGGAATCATAATTGCCTGGCGCATTGCGGTCGCGGCAGTGCGCCGCCCGGCCTTGTGGCCAAAGAACAATCCGCCCATGACACCGGAACAGGTTGAGAGCTTTCTCACATGGGCGATCCTGGGCATTATCCTGGGCGGGCGTCTGGGCTATGTGCTGTTTTACAAACCGGCATATTATTTTGCCAACCCGGCCGAAATTCCGATTCTGTGGGAGGGCGGCATGTCCTTTCATGGCGGTTTTCTGGGCGTTGTCATTGCCGGGTTGCTGTTCTGCTGGAAAAATAAAATACCCGTATTTTCGGCCGCGGATATGATCGCCATCTCGGTGGCACCGGGGCTGATGCTTGGCCGGATTGCCAACTTTATCAACGCTGAATTATGGGGGCGGCCTTCTGACCTGCCCTGGGCAGTGGTTTTCCCCGGCCAACTGGCGCAGGACTGCCCGGGGGTTACCGGGCTTTGCGCCCGACATCCTTCCCAGCTATATGAGGCCGCCCTTGAAGGGCTGCTTTTGGGTATTCTGATGCTCTTCCTTGCCTGGCGGAAAGGCTGGTTGAAAATTCCGGGGCAGTTGACGGGCGTGTTTATCGCCGGCTATGGGGCCGCGCGCTTTGTCGTCGAATTCTTTCGTCAGGCAGACCCGCAATTCATAAGCCCCGATAATCCGATGGGCTATATCATACAGATTGGCAGCTTTGGCCTGAGCATGGGGCAGTTGCTTTCACTGCCGATGTTTCTGGCAGGCCTTGCGTTTGTTTATTACGCCCGCCGGCGTGTCGACCAACCCGATGCAACACAGCCGCAATAACATACATGGAGACGCTCAAAGATATTCTGGCGCAAAGAATAGCCCGATCCGGCCCGGTCAGTGTCGCAACCTATATGGCTGAATGCCTGCTGCACCCGAAATTCGGATATTATTGCACACAGGAGCCCTTCGGGGCGAAAGGCGATTTCACGACCGCACCGGAAATCAGCCAGATGTTCGGCGAACTTCTGGGATTGGCATTGGCGCAAAGCTGGCTCGATCAGGGTCAGCCTGCACCATTTCTGCTGGCTGAACTGGGGCCGGGGCGCGGGACACTCATGGCGGATATCCTGCGGGCGACACGGGTCGTGCCAGGGTTTCACAAGGCGGCGCATATTCATCTGATAGAAGCCTCGCCGGGTTTGCGCGCGAGGCAAAAGGCGCGGCTCCAATCCATCGAATGCCCCGCTGTAAACTGGCATGACAGCATCGGCGATCTACCCGAGCTGCCGTTGTATCTGGTGGCGAACGAGTTTTTCGATGCCCTGCCGATCCGGCAGTTCATCCGCACCGGGAACGGCTGGTGCGAGCGGCATGTGGGATTGCGAGATGATCATCTGGTTTTCGAGGCGGGCACCGAAAAGCCTGTCGAGGCTCTTTCCTTTCGGCTGGAGGATACACGTCCGGGGGACATGGTTGAAACCCGCCCGGCTGCAACAGATGTTGTCCGCGAAATCACCGCCCGTATCGCTGCGCGCGGCGGGGTGGCGATCATCACGGATTACGGTGACTGGCGCTCGCTCGGGGATACTTTGCAGGCGATGAAGAACCACGCGCATGTCCCCGTGCTGGAAACGCCCGGACAGGCAGACCTGACCGCACATGTGGATTTTGAGGCCCTTGCCAAGGCTGCGGAAAGCGGCACTTCTTTCACCCGGCTGACGCCCCAGGGGATATTTCTGGAGCGGCTCGGAATAACAGAACGCGCACGCGCACTTGCATCACAACTGCGCGAAGAGGCGCTTGAAAACCACGTTCTGGCACATCGGCGCTTGACGCACCCCGAGGAAATGGGAACCCTGTTCAAGGCCATGGCATTCCATCGCACGAATACCCCTCTGCCACCCGGATTTGAAAAATGACGCTCGAAATTCTGACATCCGACAGCCTTGCGCCCTTGCGCCACGGCTTTTTTACGCGTCGTGGTGGGGCGTCTTCGGGAATTTTCGATGGGTTAAACTGCGGCTATGGGTCCAGTGACCAAACCCAGGCCGTCCGAATTAACCGAGAGCGCGTGGCCAAAGCCATGAACGTCGCGCCAGAAAACCTGATATCAGTGCATCAGATCCATTCTGCGCAGGTGCTTGTTTTGGATGAGGGCTTTATCGGCCTTGACGGCACAGACCGCCCGAAAGCAGATGCCATGGTCACCAATGTTCCGGGTATTGCCCTGGGCATTCTTACCGCAGATTGCCAACCTGTCCTTTTTGCAGATCAGGAGGCCAAGGTCATAGGGGCCGCGCACGCGGGCTCCAAAGGCGCCGCCAAAGGCGTGCTTGAGGCTACTTTGGCGGAAATGGAAAAGCTGGGGGCGGATCGAAACAGGATAAATGCGGTCATCGGCCCGTGCATCAGCCAGCGGGCTTATGAAGTCGGGCCGGAATTCATGGAAGACATCCTGGAAATGGACGAAGAGCGTTCCCGCTTCTTCGCGGGGGGCGAAAACGATCGGCTGCACTTTGATTTGCCATCATTCGGGCTCTATCTGCTGCGAAACGCCGGTGTTGGCAAGGCGGAATGGACCGGGCATTGCACCTATACCGATCCCGCCCGATTCTATTCCTACCGGCGCAGCGTGCATTTGAACGAGGCTGATTATGGCCGGCTGATCTCGGTCATTCGCCTGTAAAGACGCGAAACTTGCCGTATTTCCGCCATAGTTCGGGAAACAATAACGATTAATGGCGAATATTGCCTGATTAACCAGAAACAAAGCACTTGTTTTTCAAGGCGCAACCGGGCCTGTTCGCACAATGCCTCCATAGATTGTCGGTTGTTGCGCCAGAAATCAGAATGCTGCGAAGTTTTTTCATTTTTGCCTTTTCTCTGCCCCATTGTCGGGTCAGTTTTGTCACCAACAGAACAATAGTGGGCCAAAAGTCAGGCGATCAAGGCACGAAAGGAAATCATCATGCAAAAGAAAAGACGCTGGCTTGACTGGGTCCTGGATCAGTCCACGGACGAGACGATCCAACTGCCCTGGAAACGGTCGCCCCACCAAAAGATTGGCAAGAAACCCTACGCTGCCCGCGTAACTGGCTGATTGGTGGCCGTATCCACCAAAGGATACGGCCCACCGATCTTCCTTCTCAGTTTTCCCTAGTACCACCTTTTGGCCGTCCCTGCCCGGGGCGGCCATAGTTTTGTTTCGCGCCGAATCCTGCAGACCGCTTCGCTAAATCCGGCACTCTTTTGATCTGAATGGCCGGGAACATGTTCAGAATCGGGAAACAGTAAGCGGGCCGGATCTCGGATTGGCACCGTTGGCTGTCCAAATTGAGGTTTTCCTTTGACAGTGGGCTGGAAAGTCTGCCATCGTTGAATGGACGTAAACCCAAAAATAGATCGGTGGGGGCCGATGCAAATGTGACAATGCCGAAAGGATAATTCACGTGAACACCCCCCGCCCTGCCCTCGTAATTCCTGCGAGCACCGAAAAGCGCCCCTTCCAAGTCCATAACAATTCCGCACTATCTGCCCGCCCCATCCGGCGCGCGACAGCCTTGACGCGCCGTTTTCAGATAGCCTCTTTGGATCCCTCAAGCGGCAAGGCACAGGAATTTGTTCGCATCGCGCCAGCATTGCCGGTATTTGAAAATGCCTTTGCATCCCTGGCGCGGGGAACCCTGATTGCCACCCAAGATGGGCCAGTCGCAATCGAAGATCTGCAACCGGGAATGATGCTGCGCACCGCAGATAACGGCTTTCAACCTGTTCTGTGGATTGGTTCAATGACGATTGTGCCACATATCCCACGCCATGCGAAAACCATATGCACCCTTATGCGCGTCACAGCCGACAGCCTGGGCCTCAATCGCCCCATGCCTGATCTGATGCTGGCCCCCGGCGCCCGTATGCTGCACCGCCCGACCCGGGACCAGCAAGCCATTCTTTCTCCGCTGCAGAATCATTGTGATGGCGAGAGCATTATCCGGATCAGCCCGCCAACTCCGGTGTCGGTTTTTCATCTTGCGTTTGCCCGGCAACAGATCATTTATGCCAACGGACTGGAGATCGAGAGTTACCACCCGGAGGTGCGCATCGAGACCCGCATGAGCCGTGAAATGCTGGCACTGTTTCTGAACTTGTTCCCACATGTGGAAAACCTTGACGATTTTGGCCCGGCGGCACCTTACTTGCGCCTGCCGCTGGACCAATCGGAAACCGCGCTCAGCGCTTAGGCGTTGCGTGAGAGACGCTCCTCAAGCACTTCGAACGGCACACCGGGCAAATCTTTGGCACAACGGATAACCAGCGATGTCTTCACGCTCGCCACATTGTCTGCTGCGGTCAAATCCTCGGTTAGAAAGTTCTGAAATGTCGAGAGGTCAGGGGCCACGCATTTCAGAATGAAATCAACCTCGCCATTCAACATGTGGCATTCGCGAACCAAGGGCCAGCTCTGACATTTTGCCTCGAAAGCAGACAGGTCGACCTCGGCCTGGCTTTGCAAACCGACCATGGCAAACACCTGAACTTCGAACCCGAGCTTTCGCGAATCCACATCCGCATGATACCCGCGAATATAACCGCATTCTTCCAGCGCGCGAACGCGCCGCAGGCAGGGTGGCGCGGAAATACCAACCCGTCTGGCCAATTCGACATTGGTCATCCGGCCGTCAGCCTGTAACTCTGCCAGAATCTTGCGATCAATCGGATCAAGTTTTGATTCGGCCATGGTTAATCCTTCATTGACAAGACCCTGCATCAGGCCGTTGATCTTGGCAAATTATAGGTGGAGGCAGGACGTTGCGCAATAATATTTCACAACAGCGCAATTTTCTTAAGCTACCTTCAAATTCCCCATCTTTTCCCGCGGATGGCCCGGAAAGGGTTTCAGACCGCTGTCAGGGGGACTATATCCAGAACCGACACGATTATTACCGATGACAGGAAACAGACATGGCCGAAACAAGACACACCAAAACACTTATCATTGGATCCGGCCCGGCGGGCTACACGGCGGGGGTATATGCCAGCCGTGCCATGCTCAACCCCATTCTGGTGCAGGGAATGGAACCCGGAGGGCAGTTGACCACCACAACCGAGGTTGAGAACTGGCCGGGCGAGACTGAAATTCAGGGCCCTGAACTGATGCAGAAGATGCAGGCACACGCCGAAGCAACCGGCACCGAGGTGATCATGGATATCATCAGCAGCCTTGACCTTTCCAAGCGACCTTTCACGGCAACCAGCGACAGCGGCACCACATACACCGCCGACTCGGTGATCCTTGCCACCGGCGCGCGCGCCAAATGGCTGGGCCTGCCAAGCGAAGAAGAATTCAAGGGCTTTGGCGTTTCGGCCTGTGCGACATGTGACGGGTTTTTCTATCGCGGGCAGGAAATCGTTGTCGTCGGCGGTGGCAATACAGCCGTAGAGGAAGCCCTGTTCCTCACCAATTTTGCGTCAAAAGTCACCCTCATTCACCGCCGCGATGAATTGCGCGCCGAAAAGGTGCTGCAGGAGCGCCTATTCAAGAATCCAAAGATTGAACCCTTGTGGTTTCACGAGCTTGTCGAGGTTCTGGGCACCGATGATCCGAAAGGCGTAACCGGCGTCAAGGTAAAGAACGTGAAAACCGGTGAGATCCGTGAAATCCCCTGCAAAGGCGTGTTCATTGCCATTGGCCACGCACCGGCAAACGAACTGGTAAAGGACCAGTTGGAAACCCATATGGGTGGCTATGTCGTCACCAAACCTGACAGCACAGCAACGTCAATTCCCGGCGTTTTTGCCGCAGGTGATCTGACCGATTGGAAATTCCGCCAGGCTGTAACCAGCGCCGGTATGGGCTGCATGGCCGCACTGGAGGCCGAGCATTTTCTGGCAGAGCAGGACGACTGAAACGCCAGGTCTATACCCATAACCCACATGCCATTGGTCAGCCGCGCTGCCCCTATGGTTTCTGCCGCAAAATCTCCGGCCATGCTTGCGGCAGAAATACCTGTGTTCTCATGGGACCATCCAGAAATGTCGCCCTGACGACAGATCACTTCAGATCCCGCCCGACCTGAAACAGACAGTCACCCCTTTCAACGCGCCCCGGAATGCGTTTGCAGAGGACCATGCCATCCTCTTGAAAATACAATGCTTTCGGCGCTCTCCATGGGTCTTCCGGAAAGTGAATCTCGCCGGCCGTATCGCCTTTCCTGACCTCCTCCTGAACATCAGCAAAGGGTTCAAAAACCCCGCTGTCATAGGCGGTAACGGTTTCGGCAATCGTCAGTTCTCGGGTGCCATGCGCCGCATCCGGTAAATATGACGGTAAAAGCCCGGCACAGTGAAGCAACCGCTTGATGCCGCGTTCTGTCAGGGCCAGAATATCGCGCGACACAAACCCACCACCGCCCAGTTCCGCCATTGCCGTTATCACACCTTTGCGTCCGGCAGCCCCCATTGCGGTCCTTGCCGTTGTTGTCCGCCCCCCACCACTGGTAAACACCCAGGCATAGGGGGCATCGAACGCCTCTTGCAGTTCCAGCAGCTTTTGCTTTTCAAATGGCGTGTGGCCCATCCCGCGCAAAAAGGTTGGCGGATAGAAGAGCGACGAGCCGCCGGAATGAAAGTCAAAGAAATAGTCACACACCGGCAGCAGTTCTTCTTCGATATAATGCGCAATTGCCTGGGTCGGGGAACCGGCAGGATCTCCGGGAAAACTCCGGTTCAGGTTCCCGCCATCAATCGGAGAGGTGCGCAACCCGGCATGGGCTGCCGGAAAATTGGCCATTGTCAGGATGATCAGCCGCCCCCTGATGTCTTCCGGCCCCAGCTCCCGGCACAGTTTTGTCAGTGCGATCTGGGCCTCATATTCATCACCATGATTGCCGGCCATCACCAGAACCGTCGGCCCGTCACCGTTCTTTAGCACAACAATCGGGATCAGAATCTTCCCATAGGCGCTTCGATGGACAGAATGGGGCAAGTGCAGATAGCCGCATTGTTTTCCCTCCGCCTCAAAGTTCACATCTGAACTGACAAGTGTATTGGTCATGGGCGGGATCCTTTGTTTTCCGGTATTCTGGCTGTTGGATACTCTTGCGTCCATAGCCACTGATAAAACTCCCAAAACATTGCAAAACGCGGCAAATCTGTTCTGTCTGCACACCAATACGCAGAAATCTCGTCTCTTTTGGAAAAATGTGGCAAGCTCGGCTTGATATTGGCCCCGGCACGGGTGTAGTCGCCCGCGCAGGAAAGCCATTGCGTCTCAACATTACAGTAGCGAAAGCCGAGAACCACATGCCAACGCCCGTCCTTGCGCCCATACCGGAGCTGTTTGTTTCCCATGAAAGCGCCCAAAAACTGAAACGCGAAGCCGCAGACCTGCCAAGTTGGGATTTGACCGCCCGGCAGATATGTGACCTGGAATTGCTGATGAATGGCGGGTTCAACCCATTGAAGGGCTTCCTGTCCGAGGAAGACTACAAGAGCGTTGTTGACAACATGCGTCTGGCCGATGGGACATTGTGGCCAATGCCAATCAACCTGGATGTCTCGGAAGAATTCGCCGCAACAGTCGAGCCCGGACAGGATATTGCCCTGCGCGATCAGGAAGGTGTCATTCTGGCAACCCTGTCGATCACCGACAAATGGGTGCCGAACAAATCTCACGAGGCGGAATCGGTATTTGGTGCGGATGATGACGCACATCCGGCGGTAAACTACCTGCACAACACGGCCGGCCCCGTCTATCTCGGCGGGCCGGTCACCGGCATTCAACCGCCGGTCCACTATGATTTCAAGGCACGACGCGACACCCCAAACGAGCTGCGGGCATATTTCAGAAAGCTCGGCTGGCGCCGTGTTGTGGCTTTCCAAACCCGTAACCCGCTCCACCGTGCGCACCAGGAACTGACCTTTCGCGCCGCCAAGGAAGCCCAGGCAAACCTGTTGATCCACCCGGTCGTCGGCATGACAAAACCGGGCGACATAGACCATTTTACCCGGGTTCGTTGTTATGAGGCCGTGCTGGATCATTACCCGTCTTCGACCACAACGCTCAGCCTGCTCAATCTGGCCATGCGCATGGGCGGCCCGCGCGAGGCCGTCTGGCATGGCCTGATCCGCAAAAATCATGGCTGCACCCATTTCATAGTCGGCCGGGATCACGCAGGACCTGGCAAGAACTCAAAAGGAGAAGATTTTTACGGCCCCTATGATGCGCAAAAACTTTTCAGCAAATATCAGGACGAAATCGGCCTGGAAATGGTGCCGTTCAAACACATGGTCTATGTGCAGGAACGGGCGCAGTATTTTCCGGTAGATGAAATCCCCGAGGGCGCAACCGTTCTGAACATTTCCGGCACCGAACTGCGCCGGCGTTTGTCGGAAGGGCTGGAGATTCCGGAATGGTTCAGCTTCCCGGACGTTGTCAAAGAACTGCGCCGGACCCGCCCACCGCGCCACAAGCAAGGTTTTACCGTATTTTTTACCGGCCTGTCCGGATCGGGGAAATCGACCATTGCCAATGCACTGATGGTCAAGCTCATGGAAATGGGTGGGCGACCAGTTACACTGTTGGACGGGGATATTGTCAGAAAAAATCTCAGTTCCGAACTCGGATTTTCCAAGGAACACAGAGACCTCAACATCCGGCGCATCGGATTTGTCGCAAGCGAGATCACGAAAAACGGCGGCATCGCAATATGTGCCCCTATCGCCCCTTACGCGACAACCCGGCGGATCGTGCGCGAAGAGATCGAGCAGTTTGGCGCCTTCATGGAAGTCCATGTTTCGACAAGCCTGGAAGAATGCGAACGCCGTGACCGCAAGGGCCTTTACAAACTGGCGCGCGAAGGAAAAATAAAAGAATTCACTGGAATATCAGATCCTTACGACATCCCGGAAAAACCGGAACTGCGCCTTGATACAGAGAACGTGGAAGTGGACCACTGTGCCCATCAGGTCATCCTGAAACTGGAGAGCATGGGGCTGATCGCGGGCTGATCAGCCAGCGAGACCACAGCGCCTGGCACAGGCGGCAGGATGCTGCAAATGCGTTCTGCACACATCAGTTATGGACAAACAATGCCGGAAAACTGGTGGAGCCGATCGGGATCGAACCGACGACCTCGTCATTGCGAACGACGCGCTCTCCCAACTGAGCTACGGCCCCATATGCGCGCGAAAATTGACTTTCGGCCGGCCGATGTCAAGGGCTAAAGCCCGCGTCCACCGATGTGACATGGACCAGATCAATTACAAGGAAACGGGCTGTCTGTAAGCGGATAATGCGCCAGTTCTTCGTGGCGTGCGCCCTGCGGGTGCAAAACCGATTGATAGAGTGAAAAGGACGTTACCACGAAAGGCGGCGGCCGGAATCCGGCGTGGTCAGCAATAAAGGCCGCAAGCCGCCTGTGCTCGGTATTGGAAAGCCCGCGCCGAAACCGGGCAATAGTCACGTGCGGATGAAATTCACCACGCTGAAGCGGCACGCCGACCCGATGCATGGCAGACCTGACTTTTGCGCGCAGAGTTGCAAGCGGCTTGTTCCGTTCAACGTCAACGAACAAAACCGAGGGATGATTGCGGCCAAAACTCCCCACGCCGGACAACTGCACCTCGAAAGATGAGGCCCGCAGTGTTTCCAGTTCCTCATGCAGGGCCAAAACCCGCTCTCTTGGCTGCTCAGCGGCAAATGCCAGGGTCAGGTGCAAGGTGTCCCGCGAAGACGGGCGCCCAACAGGCAAGCCCTGCTGCAGGGCCCCCAATTCATCCAGCAGATATGCCGGCAGATCCAGAGCTGCAAAAATGCGCATGTGTCATCATAACGCCTTCAGCCTTGGCCGGCCACCATTGCTGCCGGATGTGAATGGGTTTTGGCCCTAAT
>JALSRG010000030.1 GCA_026984915.1 Marinosulfonomonas sp.
CAAGGTGCCGTCCACCATCGTGCTGTTCACCCAGAACAAGCCGGGGCTGGCGGATAATCCGGTGGCGAAAAAGGGTATCAGGGTGATCTCGATCGAGGATCAGCGCTGGGGCCGTCGCGATATCAAGACCGTGCAATTGCTGTATCCGTCTATGGGCAAGATGATGGCCAAGGCCGCCGGTGCGGATGACGCATGGCTGGTCGAGGATGGCAAGGTGACCGAGGGCACATCCAACAACGCCTATATCGTCAAGGACGGCAGGATCATTACCCGCGAATTGTCGAACGACATCCTGCACGGCATCACCCGCAAGGCGGTTCTGCGCTTTGCCCGCGAGGCACAGATGGAGGTTGAAGAGCGCAGCTTTACCATCGAGGAAGCCCAGGGCGCGGACGAGGCCTTCATCACCTCGGCCAGCACATTCGTGATGCCTGTGGTGGAAATTGACGGCGCGAAACTGGGCGATGGCACGCCGGGTCCGGTGGCCGCCCGCCTGCGCGAAATTTATCTGGAAGAGAGCCGCAAGGCGGCGGTATAGGTCTACGCCCTAACCGTCGCTTTCGCCCACATTTTCGGCAAAGGCCACCTTGAACGCGGCCTGCTTTTCGGGGTCGGCTTCGGTCTGGTGTTTCGCTTTCCATTCGGAATAGGGCATGCCGTAGTAGATTTCGCGCGCCTCGTCCTTGCTCATTTCCACTCCGCGTTCGGCGGCGGCTTCCTGATACCAGCGCGACAGGCAGTTGCGACAGAAACCGGCCAGATTCATCAGGTCGATATTCTGCACATCGGGGCGGTCCTGCATCAGATGCTTTTGCAGGCGCCGGAAGGCTGCGGCCTCGATTTCAATGCGGGTCTGGTTGTCCATTGGCATATCCTTCTGGTTTCAGGGCAGGCCTCTTTTTTTCAAAAAAAGAGGTCTGATTTTTTCAAAAAATCAGGGCTGCCTAAAGTGTGCGTTTGGCATAGGTGGCGGTGTCGATGTCCTTGATGTCCACCGACAGGCTTCCGACATCGGGTAGAGCCTGATCCAATGCGGCCAATATACTGCAGCTCAGTTCGGCCTTGGTGGCCTCGTCGCGTCCGGCCAGCAGGCGGATGGTGACATGGGCAAAGCTTTGCGGCTCGGTTCCGATGCGAAAGAAGGGGCAGGGGGTGGCGCGCACCTTGATCGCGGAAACATCGGGGAACACGCCCGAGGCGGCAGCGGTGTCAAACAGGGTTTGGCACAAGCCGGTCATGCAATGCGTTTTATCCAGCTGTCCGGCGTATTCAACGATAATATGTGGCATGGCACCTCCTATAGCCCGCTGTCAGTAAGCACCTGTTCAAGGATCGGTGCAAGCCGTTTGGCCCAGGCCCGTTGCTGACCCTCTGTACCGATCAGATCGTTGCGTAGCTCGATCAGCACATTGGGGCGCCCCTGCTGCAGGGCATGACGGTCGATGCTGTCGCCAGGCAGATGGCCACCGTAGGGTTCGTTCTCGCCAACGCAGAGATCGGGCTCTTGTCTGAGGCGGGTTATCAGCGGGGTGGCAAACCGCGTGTCATCCGCATGCAGAATGCCGATATGCCATGGGCGCGGTGCGTAGCCATTCAGCCGGGGCGTGAAGCTGTGGACCGCCAGCAGGACGGTATCTTTGCGGCGATTGACCAGATCGGAGAGTGCCGCGTGATAAGGGCGGTAACAGGCATCCAGGCGCTGATCCAGGTCCTTTTGCCCGGCGTGGCGGTTGCCGGGGATGATCGTGCCGTCATAAAGCTTCATCAGAAGGGTCGGGTCATCTTCGCCCCGGTTTGGGTCAATGACGAGACGTGAGAAGTTGGTCAGAATTGCCGGGGCATCGAGCATCTCGGCAAGGGCCCTGGTTACGCCGGCAGCCCCCACATCATAGGCAATGTGGCGATTCATGTCAGAGGGTGGCAGGCCAAGAGACCCGTCGTTGACAAACGGGGGCACGGTGTTGGTGGCGTGATCACAGGTGACCAGCCAGCGTGAGGGACGGTTTTCACCGATGATGTGGTAGGGACGGTATGTCATGATTGCATTTTGATTACTTGAACCATCATTCCTTAGCCAGTTATGTCAGTGAGCGCCAGTTGTCACCTGCGTGAAATTGCGGCATACACTCGCATACAGGTCATGACCTGAATAAAATCACGAAAACCAGACGAGGAACCGGCAGGATGAGACGAAACCGCAATGTGAAAATTGTTGCAACCCTTGGCCCGGCGTCCGACGACTATGAAATGATTCGGGCGTTGTTTGAGGCCGGTGCGGATGTGTTTCGCCTGAACATGAGTCACGGAACCCATGACGAAATTCGCAAGCGTCATGAAATCATCCGCCAGATCGAAAAGGATCTGGACAGCCCGATTGCCATTCTGGCCGATCTGCAGGGACCCAAGCTGCGCGTGGGGGTCTTTGCTCGCGATGCGGAAGAACTGGAAGTCGGGAAACCGTTCAGGCTGGATCTGGACAAGGCCAAAGGCGATGCCCATCGGGTGCAATTGCCGCATCCGGAAATCTTTGAGGTGCTGGAGCCAGGATCGCATCTGTTGGTCAATGATGGAAAGATCCGGCTGAAAGTTGAAAAGTGCGGCAAGGATTTTGCCGATTGCACGGTTGTGGTGGGGGGCAGGATTTCGAACCGCAAGGGCGTGAATGTTCCGGATGTGGTGCTGCCGCTGGCCGCGCTGAGCGACAAGGATCGCAAAGATCTGGAATTCGCCTGTGAACTGGGGGTGGACTGGCTGGCGATCTCGTTCGTGCAACGCCCGGCGGATGTCGAGGAGACACGCACCTTGGCCAGAGGCCGCGCCGCCATTCTTTCCAAGATAGAAAAGCCGGCCGCGGTCATGGCCTTTGACGATATTCTGAAGGTGTCGGACGGGATCATGGTGGCACGGGGCGATCTGGGGGTGGAATTGCCGGTGCAGAATGTGCCGCCTATTCAGAAACGGCTGATCCGGGCTTGTCGAACGGCGGGAAAGCCGGTGATTGTCGCCACCCAGATGCTGGAAAGCATGATCGAGAGCCCGATGCCGACACGTGCCGAGGTCTCGGATGTGGCAACGGCGATTTACGAAGGCACGGATGCAGTGATGCTGAGTGCTGAATCGGCGGCGGGCGCCTTTCCTGTCGAAGCGGTCAGAACCATGCACAATGTCGCCGAGGAAGTGGAAACCGATCCGATATACCGGGACATCATCGAGGCGGCGCGGAATGTCGACCGCAAATCGGTGGCTGACGGTATCGTTTCCGCTGCGCGTGAAATTGCCGAGACGGCCAGCATCAAGGCGATATGCTGTTTTACCCAGTCCGGCACAACGGCTCTGCGCGCCGCGCGTGAGCGCCCCCGTGTGCCGATCATTGCGCTGACACCATTGGTTGGCACGGCCCGCCGGTTGTGCCTCAGCTGGGGGGTCAACTGTTTTCACACGGCGGCTGTCGAGCGGTTCAAGATGGCGGTTGTGGCGGCGGCCCATGCGGCACGCCTTGGCGGCTATGCAACCGCAAAAGACCAGATCGTGGTCACTGCGGGTGTTCCGTTCAATGTTCCGGGAACTACCAATATTCTGCGGGTGGCGCCTTGCGATGAAAAATTGATTTTCAGTTCAGATCCCGGTTAATATCGGAAAAATATTTTGAGGTGTATGAGTGTAGATGGATACAGATCTTTTTCTGGTGATTGGCGCCATTATCGGGGTTCTGGCTTTCCCGGCGCTATTGAGTGCCTATTCCGAAGGCCGGCCGCCGCGATCGGCGGCGACGATGATCATGGTGGCGGGCGGGCTGATCGTTCTGGCGGTAATGAACCGGCCCGGTGGATATGAGTTGTCTGACCTGCCCGATGCATTCATGAATGTGGTTCGCCACTATCTGCGCTAGG
>JALSRG010000031.1 GCA_026984915.1 Marinosulfonomonas sp.
CGCTCGCGGGCGGTGGCATACGGAGGGCGGTTGACGCAAGAACTGTTCATCCCTGCCCGTTCACCTTTCTTTTCCATGCTTTTTCCACCCACACAAAACCCATACGCTTTCCATACGCTTTCCATACCGCGTTTTATGCCGGTTTTCAGCGCCCCCCGGGCCAGTCGCTCCAGATTTCGATATCGTCCACCCACTGGAACTTGGGGTTGGCGTCGCCGTAGATCTGGGTCAGCATGATGAAATCGATCGGTTGGTGGTTGCGGGTGGTGGGGCCGCGGTGATCGCCCACGGTCCGGCCGTTCACCCGCCACAGCGCCCGCCCGTCGCGGCCCTCACTCCAGTGCCAGTAAAACTCGTTCAGAAACCATTTGCCCTCGGGCACCGGAATATCAAAATTGTCGATCTCCCAGGCAGCATCCTGCGGGTTGCGGTCGCCCTGCCAGTGCCAATAGGGGTGGCCCTGAACATCCGTGTAAATAAAGGCAATCAGCCGAAAGCCGCGGTTTTGCGCATAACCTTTTGTTTTCCATTCAAAAATTGCACGCCATTTGTCTTTCTGATGCAAGCTGGCGGTGTCGGTTTTCATCCAGAACCGGATATACAGATCGCGCCGGCCCTTGGTGATATCCAATATTTCATATGGGCTCTGGGTGGCGTCGTGGGCATATTTCTGCCACGAATACAGCGCGCGCGTCGGTCGGCCATCATGGTCGCGCACCGTCCGGATTTCGTTGCCAATGGCGCGACCGTTATCATCTTCGATCAGGTGCAGCCCGCTGTCCCGCGCGCCCAGAATGTTGATTGGCCAACTGAAACCGGTCTGTTCGTCCCGCCCGACCAGCGGCTGATAATCCTCAACCCGTGGCGCCAGCCGCACGCCTTTTTCAAACCCCGAGGCAAACAGCAGCTCGGCCTTGGCCCAAGCCGTGCCCGCCATACAGGCCAGCACCCCGAGCGTGGCCATTATTGTATTTGGTTTCAATATCTTGCCCTTTGGTTTCAGGGTTTGTTTCCAGCATCCTAACGGCAAATATGGTGCGGGTGAAGGGACTTGAACCCCCACGCCTTGCGGCGCCAGAACCTAAATCTGGTGCGTCTACCAATTCCGCCACACCCGCATCCGGTCTCCGATGGGTGCAGACACCCCGGATTTCGCGCCTGCATAGCAAAGCTTTCCGGTGGATGCGAGCGAAAAAAGCGCCGCCAAATCTGTCCGGAACTGACGTTTTTCTGCCCCATTTGATCCCGATATTCATAGCCAGAGAAATGAGGCGGGCCATGATACCGATCAATCCTGACACAGATGTTGCGGCCACAGGCCTGCAATCGGGTCTTGGAATGGGAACCGAGGTTCTGACCCTTGCCGGCACCCTGCCGATTGAGCATCTGACCCCCGGAGACCGCATCATTACCCGTGACTGCGGCATGGCGGTCTTGCAGGAACTGCGCGTCCATACCGCACCCGGAATGGCCTATAGTATCCGCCCCGATGTGTTGGGGCGCGGCCGCCCGGAAACTCCCGTCACCATGCTGGCAAATCAACGCATTCTGTTGCGTGATTGGCGCGCTGTCGCTCTCTTTGGTTACAAAGAGGCTCTGGTGCCGGTATCGCGGCTGGCTGACGGGCATTATATCAGCCCGCAAGACACTACAGAACTGCGCTTTTTTGAAATGATATTCACCGAACCGCACATCCTCTATGCCGGTGGTCTGGAACTGGCGGCGAACGGGCAGGATGCGCGCCGTGAAGGCATGCTGGCGGATTTGCAGGCGCGGGACTAGCAACTGTATCTTCAAGTCGCCGGAGCAGCCCGATTTCGGCGTGATTTCAGAGTATATTTACGGTGGTGACGTAATTTCGGGCGGCGGGGTTGAGCGCGGCGGGATCAAGGTGAATTCGGCGCTGGAGATTCCGGTTTTGTCCGGCCGGCATGAGGGTGAAGCCCGGATCGACTGGTGTGGTTCCCCCTGCCGTCGGGGTTGATACGATGTCGGGTGTAGCACAGGCGTTGAATGTGCCGAATAACAGCAGGCTGTGGTTTGTTCTGTTCCATATTCTCTTCTTCAGGAACAGATATCTGAAACTTGAACCTGTCGACCACTCAGCAAGAATTCTTGCAAGTGCCGCAGGTGGCCTTCTTACCCCTTGCCCTGTGTGGCATTCCGCCCTATATAGCGCACGTCGAAGAGGCCGCCAGAGCCGGAACGGATAATATGAGCAGGGTCGGGGTGAACCGCCGGCCCTTTGTGTTATGTGTTTTGCACTGCTGCACCAGACCCGACCAACGTCAACCTGAAAGACCGGCGGAGCCAACCGCACGGCCAGTAACATTGCTAAAGGAAACCGAGACCACATGGCTCAAACAGCATCTATGGAGGATTTCGAAGCCCTCCTCGAAGAAAGCTTCGAAATTGACACACCCAAGGAAGGCTCTGTTGTCAAAGGCAAAGTCATCGCAATCGAAGCGGGACAGGCCATTATCGACGTCGGCTACAAAATGGAAGGCCGCGTTGATCTGAAAGAATTCGCAAATCCGGGCGAAGAGCCCGACATCAAGGTCGGCGACGAAGTTGAAGTGTTCCTTCGTCAGGTCGAAAACGCCAAGGGCGAGGCGGTGATCAGCCGCGAAATGGCCCGCCGCGAAGAAGCTTGGGACCGCCTTGAGAAAGCCTATGAAAAAGAAGAGCGGGTCGAAGGCGCCATCTTTGGCCGGGTCAAGGGCGGCTTTACCGTCGATCTGGGCGGCGCGGTTGCGTTCCTGCCGGGCAGCCAGGTTGATGTGCGCCCGGTGCGCGACGCCGGCCCGCTGATGGGGCTGAAACAGCCATTCCAGATTCTGAAAATGGATCGCCGCCGTGGCAATATCGTGGTGTCACGCCGCGCCATTCTGGAAGAAAGCCGCGCCGAACAGCGTGCCGAAGTCATCGGCAAACTGGCCGAAGGCGAAACAGTGGACGGCGTTGTCAAGAACATCACCGAATACGGTGCGTTTGTTGATCTGGGCGGTGTTGACGGGCTGTTGCACGTCACCGATATGGCCTGGCGCCGGGTCAATCACCCCAGCGAAATCCTGTCGATCGGCGAAACTGTCAAGGTGCAGGTGATCAAGATCAACAAGGAAACCCACCGCATCAGCCTGGGCATGAAACAGTTGCAGGACGATCCCTGGAACTCTGTGGTTGAAAAATACCCGCTGGAAAGTGTCCACAAGGGCCGTGTCACCAATATCACCGACTACGGTGCATTTGTTGAACTGGAGCCGGGCGTTGAAGGCCTGGTGCACGTTTCGGAAATGTCCTGGACCAAGAAAAACATCCATCCGGGCAAAATTGTTTCCACCAGCCAGGAAGTCGAAGTCATGGTGCTGGAAATCGACACGGCAAAGCGGCGTGTCAGCCTGGGCCTGAAGCAGACCATGCGCAATCCGTGGGAAGTGTTCGCAGAAACCCATCCGGTTGGCACAGAGATCGAAGGCGAAGTGAAGAACATCACGGAATTCGGTCTGTTTGTCGGTCTGGACGGTGAAATCGACGGCATGGTTCACCTGTCGGATCTGACATGGGAAGGCCGTGGCGAAGACGTTATCGGCGACTATCACAAGGGTGATGTGGTCAAGGCGGTTGTCACGGAAGTTGACATTGAAAAGGAACGCATCAGCCTGTCGATCAAGGCCATTGGCGGTGACCCGTTCGCCGAAGTTGTCGACGGCGTCAAGCGGGGCTCGGTCGTGACCGTGACCGTCACCGCGATCGAAGACGGTGGCATCGAGGTGGAATACGAAGGCATGAAATCCTTTATCCGCCGTTCCGACCTGTCGCGTTCACGCAGCGAACAACGCCCCGAGCGTTTCCAGATTGGAGACAAGGTAGATGCCCGTGTCACCAATGTTGATGCAAAGACCCGCCGTTTGGGCCTGTCCATCAAGGCGCGCGAAATTGCCGAGGAAAAAGAGGCCGTGGCACAATATGGCTCGTCGGATTCAGGGGCGTCTCTGGGCGACATTCTGGGCGCAGCCCTGAAGGGCGACGAGGACGAAAAATAGCGCAGGTTTTCCAACCGGCAACAGGCAGCCCCGCGAGAGTGGGGCTGCCTTTTTTTGTCGCGAATCATCCCGGAGAACGGCAGAAAACCTGCACGGGCCTTTGCAACATGCGTTGCGACCATATACCCCAAAAGTCGCAGATGCGCGTATTATTGCCGTAAATCAGCGCATTAGCGGTGATTTTCCTGATGTTGACGTTGCGCAGGTTATTCCTTCGCGGCACATTTCGGCCTATAGTCCCTCAGAAGATTTATGTGCAACTGCCAGCGCAAAACTATGCAGATGGGGGATATGGCGAATGATCCGGTCCGAATTGATTCAGAAAATTGCAGATGAAAACCCGCACCTTTATCAACGCGATGTTGAGCGGATCGTTAACACCATATTTGAGGAAATAATTGAGGCGATGTCACGCGGTGACCGGGTGGAGTTACGCGGGTTTGGTGCCTTTTCGGTGAAAAAACGCGATGCCCGGATGGGCCGAAACCCACGCACCGGCGAATCTGTCAAGGTTGCGGAAAAACATGTGCCGTTCTTCAAGACGGGAAAACTGCTGCGTGATCGGCTGAACGGAAAATAGGGGCTGGTATGCGTTACATCCGCTATGCTTTTCTTTTGCTGCTGGCTATCGTTCTGGTCACCATCGCGCTGGCAAACCGGCAGATTGTCTCGGTTCACCTGCTGCCCGAACAGCTTGCCGGGCTGACGGGGCTGAACAACACGCTTCAGTTACCGCTGTTTCTGGTGATTTTCCTTGGCATCGTCATTGGCCTGCTGGTCGGATTTTTCTGGGAATGGATGCGGGCGCACCGGGTGCGCGCTGAAGCAAAGCAGTCCAAGCGGGAACTGGGCAGGTTGACACGAGAAGTTGGCCGGCTCAAGGAGGGCACGAGCGACCAGAAAGACGATGTGCTGGCCTTGCTTGAGGAAAGTGGCGCAACGCGTTAAGCCTGCGCAATGACAAGAGACATCCGAGTAAAAATCTGCGGTTTGCGCGACCTGCGCCATGTGGATGCGGCCGTGCGGGCCGGCGCCCGTTATCTGGGGTTCAATTTCTTTGAAAAGTCGCCCCGCAGCGTCAGTGTCGGGCAAGCCGCCCGTCTGGCGATTGAGGTGCCCGTCGGCGTGGCCAAGGTGGCACTGACGGTGGATGCGGACGATGCCACACTGGACAGGATCACCCAGGCCGTGCCGCTGGACATGCTGCAACTGCACGGCGGCGAAAGCCCGGCACGTATTGCCGAGATCAAGGCGCGATACGGCCTGCCGGTAATGAAGGCCGTGGGGATTGCGACCGAGACCGACCTGGCAGTGCTTGACGGCTATATGCGTGTGGCCGATCAGGTTCTGGTGGATGCCAAACCGCCGCCTGATGCGAACCTGCCCGGCGGCAATGGTCTGGCGTTTGACTGGCGGTTGATCGCGGGGCGGCGCTGGCCGGTGCCGTGGATGCTGGCCGGTGGTCTGACACCGGAAAATGTGGCTGAGGCGATCCGCCTGACGGGGGCGCAGCAGGTAGATGTGGCGAGCGGGGTTGAATCCGCGCCGGGCATGAAGGATGAAGAGCTGATCGCGCGTTTTGTTGCGGCAGCGACAGGAGAATGACCATGAATGACCTTTTCAACAGTTTCATGAATGGCCCCGATGAAAAGGGCCGCTTTGGCATTTTCGGCGGCCGGTTTGTCAGTGAAACCCTGATGCCGCTGATCCTTTCGCTGGAAGAGGAATACGAGCGGGCCAAAACCGACAAGCGTTTCTGGGCCGAGATGGATGATCTCTGGAAGCATTACGTGGGCCGTCCTTCACCGCTGTATTACGCCGAACGGCTGACAGAGCATCTGGGGGGCGCGAAAATTTATCTCAAGCGCGATGAGCTCAACCACACCGGTGCCCACAAGATCAACAACGTTCTGGGCCAGATCCTGCTGGCACGCCGCATGGGCAAGACCCGCATCATTGCCGAAACCGGGGCCGGCCAGCATGGTGTGGCCACGGCGACGGTTTGCGCAAAATTCGGACTGAAGTGCATTGTCTATATGGGCGCGCATGATGTGGAACGGCAATCACCGAACGTATTTCGCATGCGGCTGCTGGGGGCCGAGGTGATCCCCGTCACCTCGGGGCGCGGCACGCTGAAGGATGCGATGAACGATGCGCTGCGCGACTGGGTGACCAATGTGCGCGACACGTTTTACTGCATTGGAACGGTGGCAGGGCCGCACCCGTACCCGGCCATGGTGCGCGACTTTCAGTCGATCATCGGCAAGGAGGCCAAACAACAGATGCAGGAGGCCGAAGGCCGGCTGCCGGATACGCTGATCGCCGCGATTGGTGGCGGGTCGAATGCCATGGGGCTGTTCTTTCCGTTCCTGGACGATGAAACGGTGCGCATCATCGGGGTTGAGGCCGGTGGCAAGGGGGTGGACGAAAAGATGCAGCATTGCGCCAGCCTGACCGGCGGGCGCCCCGGTGTGCTGCACGGCAACCGGACCTATCTGTTGCAGGATGACGATGGTCAGATATTGGAAGGTTTTTCAATCTCGGCCGGTCTTGATTATCCCGGCATCGGCCCCGAACACAGCTGGCTGCATGAAACCGGGCGGGCCGAATATGTGGCGATCACCGACAGGGAAGCGTTGGAAGCCTTTCAACTGAGTTGTGAACTGGAAGGGATCATCCCGGCGCTGGAACCTTGCCACGCATTGGCCCATGTCATGAAGATTGCCCCGGAATTGCCAAAGGAGCATCTGATCTGCATGAACATGTGCGGGCGCGGCGACAAGGATATCTTCACCGTGGCCAAGGCACTGGGCTTTGACATGGGGACGGGCGCTTAACTTTTACTGTGTCTGGCCAGAAAATCCGAAAGTGCGGCGTTCACCGCATCGGGCGCATCGACGTTTGACTGATGGCCCGCCTTGGGGATCAGCACAAATTCAGATCCCGGAATGGCCGCGTGCATCCGTTCGGATTTTTCCGGCACTGTTGCTATATCTTCTGCCCCGACGGCAATCAGGGTCGGGGTTTTGATCCCGGCGATACGGTCGCTGACGCCGGTGCGCTCGATCACGCCCATCACGGCCCGGCTGGCCCCTTTGCGCCCGCCCGTCGTTTCGAGGAAGCGGCGCCAGTATTTCACCTCGTCGTGGCGGGCGGGGTCATTCAGGAATGTCTGCCCGAACATGATCGGCATGACCGAGCCCATGACAATCTTTTTGCCGAACCATTTCTGCATGAAGTTCAGAAACTTGTATTTGCCATGGTTCTCCGGTGGCTCAGGTTCGGCGCTGCTGTCCAGAACCGAAATCGTCGAAACCAGCTCCGGGTAATTCAGGGCCAGCCGCAGTGCCACAAACCCACCCATGGACAGGCCGACAAAGTGGCAGCCTTCAACGCCAAGGGCCCGGATCAATGCCGCGGCATCGGCTGTTACGCTGTCCATGTCATAGCCGCTTGCAGGGACTTCGCTTTGGCCTTGTCCGCGATGGTCATAGGTAATGACGCGGTAATTGTCCTTGAAAAATTCAACCTGGTTTGCCCAGACGCCGGAGCCAAACAAAAGCCCGTGGGAAAAGACGACAGCCGGTTTTTCCCCGCCTGAATCCGTATGATACAGGCGGATTCCGTTCACATTGATCATTGGCATCTTGTTTCCCTTTCTGGGAATTTGGCCTTGAGTATCGCCTTGAAAGCTTACATGGAGGATTTGGCAGATCAAGCGCGTTGTCCATGGCGGGCTGCAAGTGGAGCGCGCATGGGAGACGCAGTTTTAGGGCATAAACTCTGGTTTATGGCGCTAGTCATGAGGTTTAATTGCTCGGAAATAAACCTATGATGAATGGCCTGGTCTGGTCCGATGGGCTTTTTTGTTCTTACAGGCCCGGTTGTGGGCAGGACAGAAAAGGACAAAACATGTATAAGATACTGATGACAACAGCGGCTATCGCCCTCGGTGCTTCTATTGCCTCGGCTCAGACGACAACAGATTCCATTGTACAGGATCTGAAGGATCAGGGCTACACGCGTATTCATGTAAAAACCGGGGCAACCCGGATCAAGGTTGAAGCCCTGCGCGACGGCGAAAAGCTGGAGGTGGTTTACAACCGCGACACAGGTGAAGTGCTGAAGCGTGAAATCGGCATGGCTGGTGCTGACGATGGTTCCGGTGGCATGAGCGGCAGTGATGACAGCGGTTCCGGCAGTGGCCACGATGGCGGCAGTGATGACAGCGGTTCCGACAGCGGCCATGATGGCGGCAGCGATGACAGCGGTTCCGGCAGTGGCCATGATGGCGGCAGCGATGACAGCGGTTCTGGCAGTGGCCATGATGGCGGCAGCGATGACAGCGGTTCCGGCAGTGGCCATGATGGCGGCAGCGATGACAGCGGTTCCGGCAGTGGCCACGATGGCGGCAGCGATGATGGCGGTTCCGACGGCGGCCATGATGGTGGCAGTGATGACGGTGGGAGTGATGACGATCACTAGTCTGAACTGACCCCAATTACCCTCCAAAGAGCAGGCCCGGTAATCCGGGCTTGTTCTGAACTGTTTAGGCCAGGATACTGGTCGGTATGCCAGGCTGGGAGATTTGATATGAAACGGCGTGTATTTTTCACAACTTTGGTTGCGGCAACCTGCCTGTCGGCCCTGCCTGTGTTGGCATCGGTTTCAGATTCCATCGTTGCGCAGCTAAAGGCGCAGGGATTTGGAAATATTCATATCTCACGTACCTTTCTGGGGCGCACGCGCATAACAGCTGAAAGCCAAAAGCTGCGCCGCGAGATCATTGTAAACCCACGTACCGGAGAGATTTTGCGCGACTATTGGGAAAATCTTCTGACAGGAGAAGAAACAACCGGGCAGATACTCACTACAAACGGGTCTGGTGGGAACTCAGGCTCGGGCTCTGGTTCTGGCAACGGTGGTGAAGGAGGAGACGACGGGCACGATGATGGTAGCGGCGGAGATGGTGGCGGCGGCGATAGCGGCGGCGGCAGTGGTGATGGAGGCGGTGACAGCGGCGATAGCGGCGGCGACGGCAGTGGTGATGGAGGTGGTGATGGAGGTGGTGACAGCGGCGACAGTGGGGGCGACAGTGGGGGCGACGGAGATGGTGGCGACGGCGACAGTGGCGGCGACGGCGGTGGTGGCGATGACGGAGATGGTGGCGACGACCACTGAGTAACCGGTTTCTGACCCGTTTTTTAGGAGCTTACATGACCCAGCGTCTGGTTTTGATTGCCATCCTCGTCGTGCAGGTTTTATGCACTCTGTTTTTCGTATCGGACATTGCCATGACGGTTTTGGGGCTGCGCAGCCGCCCCATAAGCTGGCAAGTGCGCGAGTACCTTGAGCTTGGCGCGGCAATCGGCCTGATCCTGGGTGTTGTCCTGGGGGCGGTTGCGATTTACAGCAGCCTGCGCCGGTCAAAAAATGCCGAAAAACGGCTGCGTGCCGCCTCGGGTGCGTTTATGGAGCATATGACAGAACGGTTTGAAAGCTGGGGGCTGACAGAGGCCGAAAGGGATGTTGCCCTGTTTGCAATAAAAGGGCTTTCCACCGCGGAAATCGCGGCCCTGCGGGACACGAGCGAAGGCACCGTCAAGGCACAGACGAACGCAATATACCGCAAGGCCGGTGTCAGCGGTCGACCGCAATTGCTGAGCCTGTTCATTGACGATCTGATGGATGACCAGTTGTTTTCAGAGCTTCGCGTGAATAAAGCGGGTTAACCAGCCCATTGGACCCAGCGGCCATGAAAATCCATCCGCCCGAGGCTGCGTGTCTGATTGCCGGGCCAGATCGTCAGCAGGATTGGTGCGCCATCCGGCTTTCCGTCGGTTTCGACCCGCAACCAGGCAAGCGGCGCAGACGGGGTTGCCCGGTTTGCGGCCGTTTGCAAGAGTTTCAGGCAGGTTTTTGCGGTCTTGTGCGGGAAATACTGCCAGACGATGGTGTGAAACACCACATGTATGGCCCCTTGGACGGTGGGCGCAAGCCGGCGTTTCAACCACAGCGCCGCATCCGCCTTTTCGACTGTGATGCCGCTGATTGCGGCCATATCAAGCGCAACATGCATCCGCTTCAGCCGCTCGGGCTGATCCGGCCAGGCGTAAGCCATCAGCCGCAGGCGGTCTGGGCCTGATGCCGGTGACAACGGGTTCAGATCGCAGGCGGCGCGGTCTTTCACCCCGGGCCGGCAAAGCGGCGGCAACGGGCCGCTCCAGTCTGGTGAAAGCATCAATTCCGGGGTTTCGGGGCCGAGACGGCCGCCGGGCAGTTGCAGACCGTATGCCGGCCAGTTTGAATTCAGCCCGGCGCTGCCTCCCAGTTCAGAGGTGATGAGCGGCAGGCCGAATTCTTGCGCAAGGGTGGAAAAGGCCGGGATCAGGCCCGCAGCGCGCCGGACCTCGTTTGTCTGGGGCGGGGACTCCAGCCAATCCAGAATAAAGCTGGAATGCTGCGAAAAGGCGGTTTCGACCGCAGACCAAAGTGTCTGATCGTCGGCGGTGTTTGGCGGGTAGGCCGCGCAAAGGGCCGGGCATTTGGCCTGCAACACCAGCGCGTGCAGCGCAGCAGCCAGACGCAGCGGTACGGCGTCACCCTGGTTTGAGCAATCTCCCGGCCAGTTGAGCACACGATCTGCCACCCGAAAGGTGGGCCGCAGGCGTTGGGCAAACAGGCTGCATAACCGCGCCATGAAAGGTGAACCGAGCCCGGCACAGGCAGTGGCCTGAACAAGCGCGGCGTGGCCAAAATTCATCGGAACCTGTCGGCCAGACGTTGCAGGGGCGTGCGCGGGTCTTCGCCCTGCGTTCCGGCATCCGGCGCGGCAGGTGGGGATTTTGCGGCCGTATCCGAAGCTGGTGCAGGTTTTTCTGTGGGCGGATGATTGGGGGCTATGCACCGGGCAACGGCATTCATGAAACGCCCGCTGTCGCCCTTGGCCAGATCGACAGCACCCTCGCTGATGCCCCGCAACAAATCATCAAGCCAATCCTGATCTGCCCTGGCAAAATCGTGCAGCACGTAATGCGCAACCCGGTCCTTGTGGCCGGGGTGGCCAATGCCAATGCGCACGCGCTGGTAATCTGCCCCGATGTGCTGATGGATCGATCGCAACCCGTTGTGGCCCGCATGTCCGCCGCCCTTTTTCACCCGGCACTTGCCGGGGGCAAGATCCAGTTCGTCATGAAAAACGGTGATCTCGGCGGGGGCCAGTTTGTAAAAGCGCATGGCCTCACCCACGGATTGGCCGGAAAGATTCATGAAAGTCTCTGGCTTGAGCAGGATAACCTTTTCCTGGCCCAGGCGTCCTTCGCTGATGCTGCCCTGAAATTTGCCGCGCCAAGGGGAAAAACCGTGATCGGCCGCAATCCGGTCAACCGCCATGTAACCGATATTATGCCGGTTCCGGGCGTATTTTGCGCCGGGGTTGCCCAAGCCAACAAATAGCTGCATCTGCGTCGTCCTTTCCTGTAGGCGGATTTTAAGGGGCAGGGGGCGGAAACGCAAACACGGGGCCGATGGCCCCGTGTTGTTTCATCTGAATTCCGGCAGAGAGTTTACTCTTTGCCGCCTTCCTCGGTGGTGGCCTCTTCACCTTCTGCAGCTTCTTCGCCTTCAGCGGCTTCGGCCTCGGCGGCGGCGGCGTCTTCTGCCTCGTCAGCCAGCGAGATTGTCGGTGCCTGCACGTTGGCAATCACGAAATCGCGGTCGGTGATTGTCGGTGTCACACCTTCGGGCAGGGTGATGCTGGAAATGGTGATCGTATCCCCCAGATCCAGACCGGCCAGATCGACCGTGATATGATCCGGAATATCGCCCGCCATCACGTTCAGTTCCACCTCGGGGCGGACAACGGTCAGCACGCCACCTTTTTTCAGGCCGACGCATTCTTCCTCGTTGATAAACTCGACATGGATGGCCAGATCAATCCGGCTGTCACGGTGCAGGCGCAGAAAATCCACATGTGTCGGCAAATCCTTGACAACATCGCGCTGTACGTCGCGGCAGATGACACGCACGTCATCATGACCGTCAACCTTCAGATTGAACAGGGTCGACAAGAAGCCGCCTGCGCGCAGCATCTTGATCAGGATGTTGAAAGGAATGTTGATCGGCAGGGGATCTGCGCTCCCGCCATAGACAACTCCGGGCACCATGCCCTCACGGCGTGCTTTGCGGGCGGCCCCCTTGCCTGTCCCCGCGCGTGCCGTGGCAATAAGATCTGGAATCTTGCCAGCCATTGTAATTCTCCTGGGTTATGCGGGATCCTCCAAGGGTGTAAGCCCGCGTGAAGCCGCGCATATAAACGGAATCATCGGCGATGGGAAGGGAAAAAGCCGGGTTTGAAAAAACACCACTGAAAAAGGCATGATCGGGGGGCGAAAAACGGCAAATCGCTGACAGATACGCGCCCTATTCAAGCGCCGGGTTCAAGACCGGAGTATAGCCGAAAACGGCGCGATCTGCCGGGTCTGCCCGGACAGCGACCGCATGCATGTCGCGCTCGCCAAAAACCTGCAGGGCCATGACATTTGGCGCAGACCGGCGGAAGGGGCGGAACACGTGAAAGGTGTGGCTGTCCCCATAGATCAGCAAAACGGGCTTGCCGAATTTCTTGGCCCTGACCCTCAGGGTATTGCCGAAATTGGCATAACCGGACTGGCGCTCGAAGCCCTCCTGATTGGAGGGCAGATCAAAATCTTTGGCAAACATGTCTGCCTGAATGGAGATGACAATCGCCGGCGCATCCGTGCGCATCGCCAGATTGAAACTGTCGTTGAGCCAGGCAATATTGGCCCTGTCCCTTTCGAAAAACTCTGAAACAGTTTCCAGGTTTCGCGGCTCAAAATTGTTGTTGGAGCCGATCACATGCGCCTGGACAAAGACAATGCCGTCCCGCGTGAAACGGGTATTTTCGACGTATTTCGGGAACTGTTTTGCCATGACCTGCGCCTGGCTCTCAAGTGCAATCGGGTTGGTGCCAAAGCTTGTGGTTGGATCCTTGAAATAGGTGGAGCGGATATAGTCCAGCCGCTCAAGCGGATCATAGCGACCGGCAAGGAATGCATGGCAGTCAGCCCATTCGTTATCACCGGGCGTGTAAATCAGCGCCGGCGAGAAGCTGTTGAGAAACTGAAGTTGTCTGTCGAGGTTTTCGTTACTGCAGGAGACGGCACCGGATTTGGTATCTCCGATATGGATGGTGAAGGCCGGATTGCGGCTGTTGACCTCCTTGATCAGGCTTTCATAAAGCGGAAAGGATACACTTGCCGGGCCATAGGGCATGTCGCCAAGCGCAATGAATGTAAAGGGTTCGGCCATCGCCGGTATGGCAGACAACAACAGGGCTGCTGCGGTGAGGAGGGTTTTTCTGATCATTGGGGTTCCTGGCAGAGACGGGTTGACAAATTGAATGCGGGGCAGAGTGACGCGCACCACTAGGCCCATTCACCCGAGAAGCCTTTGGGAACAAGCAATATATCGCGCCCGACCTTGTTGATGTCGCGATGACCGCAAAGCGCCATTGTGTTGTCCAGTTCCTTGTGGATGATTTCAAGCGCTTTGGTGACACCTTCTTCGCCCATTGCCCCCAGACCATAGGTAAAGGCGCGGCCGATATAGGTGCCTTTCGCACCCATGGCCACGGCCTTCAGCACATCCTGACCGCTGCGGATTCCGCTATCAAGATGGACCTCGACCTGATCCCCGACCGCGTCCAGAATTGGCCCCAGCGCACGGATGGAACTCAGGGCGCCATCCAGTTGCCGCCCGCCGTGGTTGGAGACAATGATTGCATCCGCTCCGACCTTCAGCGCCATTTTGGCGTCTTCCACATCCATGATACCCTTGAGGATGAGCTTGCCGCCCCATTGTTCCTTCAGCTTGGCCACCTTGTTCCAGTCAAGCTGCGGATCGAACTGTTCGGCGGTCCAGTCGGAAAGCGACGAGGCATCTGTCACACCTTTGACGTGCCCCACGATATTGCCAAAGTTGCGCCGTTTTGCCCCGAGCATCCCAAGCCCCCAACGCCATTTGGTGGCCAGATTGATCATGGTTGGAATGGTCAGTTTGGGCGGGGCTGTCAGGCCGTTTTTCAGGTCTTTGTGCCGTTGCGCCAGCAATTGCAGATCCAGCGTCAGCACCAGAGCTGAACAACCGGCATCCTTGGCGCGCTGGATCAGCCGGGCGACATAATCTTCGTCACGCATGACGTAGAGTTGAAACCAGAACGGTTTTTCCGTGTTTTCGGCGACATCCTCGATCGAGTTGATCGACATGGTGGAAAGGGTGAAGGGCACGCCGAATTTTTCCGCGGCGCGGGCGGCTTTTATTTCGCCGTCGGCGCATTGCATGCCGGTGAGACCGACAGGGGCCAGCGCCACGGGCATGGAGACATCCTGCCCGATCATTTGTGTGGATGTGCTGCGGCCGGTCATATCCACGGCAACCCGTTGACGAAAGTAGATCTTTTCGAAATCCGAGACATTCTCGCGAAAAGTCTGCTCGCTCCAACCACCGCTTTCGGCGTAATCATAAAACATCCTCGGCGCGCGACGCTCATAGATTTTTTTCAGGTCCTCGATGTTGGTGATCACGGTCATGGAGTATCCTTTCACGACTCGGAAACTGCGCGTATTGGTCAAACCTTGTGACCAATACGCGGCAAAACTCAAGCCCAATTTCTCCCCTAGATCGTTTCAACCCGCCCCGAATAGACCCGCACGATATGCTCATCGGCCTTGGCCGCCAGTTCTGCAATCTCGCGGGTCTGGTCCTCGTCCAGCATCCCGCCCTCGGGCGCCGCCGCAATCGAGGCCAGCGCCGCATCCCGTGCCACCTCGAACGCGCCGCGCCTGTCGTTCTTTTCGTAATCATCGCGCCCGTCGCGCTGGAACACCGACGGGATGAACTGATCACGGCACCCCGCAACCGTATGGTCGCTGTCCAGAAAATGCCCGCCAACCGCAACCTGCATCATTTCGGCCCAGTTCAGGCTGGCTTCATCAATCGCTGGCGTGCGCAGGAACCGCCGCACCATCGCACCGATTTCATTGTCCAGCACCGCCTGCACCGGCGAAAACACCGTGGCACATTCCAACTGCCCCACACCGCCCAGAATATCGGCCCCTGCCAGCGCCACGTTCTGCATCAGCATCGCCCGCTCTGCCATCGACTGATGATCGGCATCCGGCGTGTCAGAGCCCGAGCCGTAAGTATGCGTCATCATGCCAAAGCTTTTCATCAACTGGATCGCCATATTCGCCGCCTGCATCGCCTCGACACTGGATTGCAGCGCGCTACCTGTGCGCATGTCCAGCGCGAACATCAGCGGGGTGGCGATTACCGGCGTTCCGGGCGCAAGGATATGCGCCATGGTCACCATCCCCAGAATCTCTGCCGCCGCCATCAACGCCAGCGACGGCACCGACAAAGGCGCGGTTCCACCGGCCGAGGGCAAGGAACACGCATGGACCGGCACGCCATATTGTCCGGCCTGAATGATCACCTCGGTGTCCATGTATTTGAATTCCAGCGGGGTAAAGGAACAGGTGATTACACTGGTCGAGGGCCGCGCCCGCAGCACATCTTCGCCGCCCGCCGAAATCGCCGCGATTTTCATCAGGTATTCGATGTTTTCCTTTTGATAGGGCTGCATCCAGACGTGTTTATGGGTGTTTGCTGTGATCGCCGCATAGGCGTGGATATCTGCCGTCACCTCGGGCACGCCATGCACGAACGGGTGGGCGACAAAGCCGATCTGGTCCAGATCATTGGCCACCGCTGCGATTTCGGTCGCCGCCTGCACATCCATGTTGCGATAGCTGGCATCCCGCGGGTCAACATAACCATGCCCGCCGGTGCCGGTGCGCAGGATAAAGCCCGCATCAAGGCGCGGCACCTGCATGTCGAATTCCGGTTTGCGCCCTGCAAACAGTGCGGTTTTCGGCGTGACTGCCAATGCCTCCTCAACCAGTGCGCGGGGCAGACGGATGCGTCCGGCCTCGGCCCCCTCTTTCGCGCCAGCCTTCAGAAACGCGGCTTTGGCGGCGGGATGCACCACCATCACGCCGTAATCCTGTAGCAGGGCGAAAGCGCGGGATTGCATGAATTCCAGCCGGTCGGCATCCAAGAAGCCAAACCCCGGTCGGGCGGCGAACACACGGTCGATGGAAAAAGCGTCGGCGGGCTTTACGGTTTGTGGCGGAGATTTGCGGCCACGGCGTTTTGGTCTTTGTGTCATGTCATACCTTTCTGACGAACAGATTTGATATGGCACACACCGATTACGCTCACTGCCTGCCGACTTGAGCACGGTCAGGGTAGCAAAATCGGGGGCGGAGTGGCAAATGGAATATATAGAGACATCGCACTAAAAGAAACGCATGCAGGTCGCAAATATCATGAGACAGAATAACCGTTTTCTCTAATCGCTTCGATAGCGTCTTCATCCATCGAAACAACCACTTTAAGAGACTGATCAATCATGTCTATGATTGCATCCCTTGGTCCAGTTTGCCACGCAACACTGCCATAAAAATCATTTTGCGCACTTTGCAACGTCGCCAAGTCAGGAAATGACCTTATAAGGAAGTAACCATCAGAACTATGTAATGACTGCCCATGCCACATCACATCAATATCGTTTTTTGAATGAAGCGGCACACTGATATTTTCCATGATTTCGTAAAATGCAAGGCCCGTCTCCGGTTTCAAAGTGTAGATAAGTATCTCAACAATTCTAGCCATTCATTTGCCCCTAATAGAATTTATATAACTCCAAAATATCAGGATATAGCAAAAAGGTTTTTTGTGCGAGATCAGACTGCTCAAAGAAACTTGTCTCACCCAATCTTCTCCATCTCCCACAGCGCCGCCACCCCGTCATACAACCGCTGCATGATCTGCATTTCGCTCACGCCCAGCCGTGCGGATGGCGAAATATCGACCAACCCGTCAGACCCTGCATCCGAATGCTCGCCGCCTGCCCCGCGCACCGCAAGGCCCAGCCCTTTGGCCGTATTGGTGACCGCCGACAGGTCGGTGCCGCCTTTGGTCAGCCTGGGCAGTTTCATATGCAGGCTGGCCCGCATACCGGCGCCCAGATTGGTCG
>JALSRG010000032.1 GCA_026984915.1 Marinosulfonomonas sp.
GGCCGGATGAATGGGTTTTGACCCTGGCGCCGCGGCAACCCGTGGCGGCAGTTGGTCACTGTCGCGCGCGGTTGCCGTGGCCCTGTCATCCGCATGACAGGCCTGCCGCAGGCTGTTTGCCGCCGACAACAACAGGGTGATGTTGATCTCCGCCAGCGGTTTTTCCACCCGGCGCTGGTTTTAAGGCATGTCGCATATGATTGGATTCAGCGTGGCACACAACAGAGGGCAGGCGGCTGCCCGGGTGGGCGCGAATGCGCCCGCCATGGGGCGGGCGGGCGCATGCCCGGGCCGCTTGCGCGACCCGGGCGAAGCAAGTGTGATTTGACGCGACATGCTCTAAGGCGCACCACCGCAGGTTCATTATGGCCGCCGATATCCTCCAGCAACACCTGAACCTTTTCGCGCACCTCTTCCAGCAGGTCCAGTTGCCCTGCCTCCCCACCCTCTGGCGGCTCTGCAACCGATCGCATCGGTGCATCCGGCGGCAGAACATAGGCCGGCGCGGCCGGATTGTCCGGTGGCGGCGCCATTTCCGCCGGATCAGCCGGGGCCAGCCCCCGCAAATAGGCCGCAGATCACGCACCTGCGTGTTCCAAAGGGAAAGCGATTTTAAGCCCTTCAGACCAGCCAACATCGCAATATCGCTCACCTGCAAACCTGAAAGATTGCGCCTGCCAGAAAGATCAAGCGAAGTTAACTCCGTCAGTTCTGAAATCTCCGGGGTATCTTATTCAAGCCAACGATTCTGATTCCGGAAAAATTTAACCGCTTCGCCCCGCTTTTGGCCGCCTCGGCAATCATCCGCTGTGCCGCGGCATAGGCCGCCTGTGCCGCGTCGTTTTCCGGATCACTGTCGCGATTTGTCATCATCTCCTCCTGTGCACCTGCCGCAGGTCAGCGGTGGCAGCGCGGTGGATTCCGGCCGCGGTGGCGGTGCGGGCCGGCCATACGGAATCCATACGGAAACCATACGTTTTTCATACGCCGGAAATCACAGCCCCAGCACGTCCAGCATATCATATTCTCCCGGCTTCTGCTTCAGCCCCCACAGCGCCGCCTTCAGCGCCCCGCGGGCGAAAATGCCGCGGTCGGTGGCCATGTGGCGCAGCACGATCCGCTCGCCCGCACCGGCAAACAGAACATCATGTTCGCCGACAATATCCCCGCCCCGGACGGCGGCAAAACCGATATGCCCCGACACCCGTTCGCCGGTGATCCCGTCGCGCCCGCTGTCCCTGACCTGCGCCAGATCCACGCCCCGCCCCTCGGCGGCGGCCTGCCCCAGCATCAGTGCCGTGCCCGAGGGCGCATCCACCTTATGCCTGTGATGTGCCTCGATAATTTCGATATCGAAATCCTCGTCCAGCGCGGCGGCCACCTGTCTGGTCAGTTGCACCAGCAGGTTCACGCCCAGGCTCATGTTGCCGGCCCGCACGATCACCGCATGGCGCGCCGCCGGTTTCAGACGGGCCAGATCATCGTCGGACAGGCCGGTGGTGCCGATCACATGCACCAGACGCGCCTGCGCGGCCAGCGCGGCAAATTCCATGGTTGCCGCCGGCGCCGTGAAATCAATCACCGCCTTGGCAATGGCAAAAACCTCCAGCGGATCATCCGTCACCCGGACACCCACCGGCACACCGCCCATCGCCTCACCAACGTCCCGGCCGATCCAGTCATGGCCCGGCCGCTCAACCGCCCCCGCCAGGCGCACCAAGGGGCTGTCCTCTATCACCTTGATCAGCATCTGCCCCATACGTCCCGATGCCCCTGTCACCACTATTCCCGGCAGATCATTCATTGCTTGTCTCCTGTCATGTTCGGCATTGGTTTAGCGCCCGCCCGCCGGTTTGGCAAAGCCGAGGTTGCGAAACGCACGGATCGCGCTTAGATGGGCAACATGGCAAAACACAACACACACAGCAGCCGCGGCCCGTCGCAGCGGCAATTGCGCGTCGGCGAGCTGATCCGCCGCACCCTGTCAGATATTCTGATCCGGGGGGATATTCATGACCCCGATCTCAATCGCCTGTCCATTACGGTTGGCGAGGTCACCTGTTCGCCGGATCTGAAGGTGGCCACCGCCTATGTGCTGCCGCTGGGCGGCGAGCACAGGGAAGAGGCCCTGGCCAGCCTGCGCCGCAACCGCCATGAAATCCGCCGCACGGTCGGCAAGGCGCTGACGTTGAAATATATCCCGGACATCCGCTATGAAATCGACGAAACCTTTGATCTGATGGACAAGGCCCGCGTCATGTTTGATGACGAGGATGTTCGCCGGGACGTGGCGGGTGACCATCCAGACGCGGCAAAATGAAGCTCAAAGCCTGGCATCTTTTTCTTATCGCCTTGCTGGTGGCACTGCTACCGCAAGCATCACAGGCCGCCTGCCGGACCATGGATTACAAGGGTAAGGGCTATGCCCTGTGCGAAGTCGCCGCCGGCGATGACCTGCGGCTTTGGCATTCCGATGAAAACGGCAATCTGCTGGGGGGTTTTGCCCAGTTGAACAAGACCCTTGCAAAATCCGGTCGCAAACTGGATTTTGCCATGAACGCCGGCATGTTTCATTCCGACCGCCGGCCGGTGGGCCTGTATATCGAGGACGGACGGCAGATAACACCGCTGGCCGATGGCGGAAATTTCGGCAATTTCGGGCTTAAGCCCAACGGGGTTTTCTGCTTTGACAAGGATCATTTCAGCGTGATTGAAACCGGGCAGTTTCAACGCCTTGGGCCTGCCTGCCGCTTTGCCACCCAGTCCGGGCCGATGCTTGTCATAAACGGCAAACTGCACCCGCGGTTTCTGGTTGATGCCACCTCGCGCTATATCCGCAACGGCGTCGGGGTCAGCGAGGACGGGCTGCGCGCCGTATTCGTCATTTCCAACGATCCGGTCACGTTTCACGAATTCGGCAGCCTTTTCCGCGACAAGCTGAAACTGCCGAATGCGTTGTATCTTGATGGCAACATATCGCGGCTCTTTGCCCGTGATCTGGGGCGCGCCGATGGCGGGTTCCTGCCGCTGGGGCCGATTGTCGGCACCACAATTCCCGATCCATAATATTGACCTGCGCCGACAAGGGCGATAGCAGGCAGATCTTGCGCAATAACCGGAGATCAGAGGCGTGGCACGCAAACGCAAAGGACGCGATATTTCCGGCTGGCTTGTGGTCGACAAACCGGTTGGTATCACCTCGAACGCGGTGGTCAACAAGGTCCGCTGGGCCTTTGGCGCCAAAAAGGCCGGGCATGCCGGCACGCTTGACCCGGATGCCACGGGCGTTCTGGCCGTGGCTCTGGGCGAGGCCACCAAAACCGTGCCCTATATTACCGACGCGCTGAAAGCCTATGAATTCAGCATCCGTCTGGGCCAGGCCACCAACACCGACGACGCCGAAGGCGAAATAACCGCCGAAAGCGACACCAGACCGACCGATGCGGAAATCCGCGCAGCCCTGCCCGGTTTCACCGGCAATATCATGCAGATTCCACCCCGGTTCTCGGCCGTCAAGATAGATGGCCAACGCGCCTACAAGCTGGCGCGCGCGGGTGAGGACGTTGCAATCGAGGCCCGCCCGCTCTGGGTCGAGGAACTGACCCTGCTGACACGTCCTGACGCCGATCATGCCGTCTTGCGCATGGTCTGCGGCAAAGGTGGCTATGTGCGCGCCATCGCCCGCGATCTGGGGGAACAACTGGGCTGTTTCGGCCATGTCTGTCAGTTGCGCCGCATCTGGTCCGGCCCTTTTGACGCCGAGGAGGGTGTCACCATGGACAAGATTGAAAAGCTGGCGAAAACACCGGAAATAGATGCGCTCCTGCGGCCGCTGGAAGAGGGGCTCACCTATCTTCCCGAACTGCATTGCACCGCCGAAGGAGCGGCACGCCTGCGCAACGGCAATCCGGGCATGGTGCTCACCTCCACGGCTGAATATGGCGATGAGGCATGGGCCTCGCTCGACGGGCGCGCCGTTGCCGTGGGCATCTACAAGGCCGGAGAACTGCACCCCAGCCGGGTATTCAATACTTGATCGGGACGGCATTCAGCCTATACCTCAGCCTATACCCCTGTCCCGTAAACCCCGTTACAGGCAATCATGATTACCAGAACCCACCAGAAAGGCGATGCACCCTCGACCGCGATCTATTCGGATTGCGAACGCTACCGCTATGCCCTGACCCGCGTATGGCAGGCCGATGGCCGCAGGGCACTTTTCATCATGCTCAACCCCTCGACCGCAACCGAGGTACAGAACGACCCGACGGTTGAACGCTGCGAACGCCGCGCGCGGGCGCTCGGCTTCGGGGCGTTTCGGGTCTGCAATATTTTCGCCTGGCGCGATACCGACCCGCGTAAAATGCGCGCGGCGGCCGATCCTGTCGGCCCGCAGAATGATTCCGCCATCCTTGAGGCCAGCCGGTGGGCCGACCAGATTGTCTGCGCCTGGGGCACCCATGGCGAACACCTTTCACGCGGTGCGGCTGTTGAAACACTGATGCGCAATACCGGGCTTGCATTATACCATCTGGGCCTGACCAGGGCAGGCCATCCCCGGCACCCGCTCTATATCGGTTATGCGGTGCAGCCCATGCTTTGGGAATAACGCTTGGCCCCCGGTAGCATTGGCTGTAGCTTTTCCGGCAAGGACCGCAATCAGGCAAGAAACACGTGACAGAGCAGAAACCAGCAGACAACCAGCCAGACAACCTGACGACCGAGGTCAGGGCCCTGCGCACGGAACTGGCGCGGCTGAACAACCACCGTTTCGTGCGGGTTCACCGGTCGCTTTTCCGGCTGACGGCATTTCAGTTTCTGCGCGGAATTGCCTTTGGTCTGGGGACGGTTATTGGTGCCACCATCCTTGTTTCCCTGCTGGTCTATTTTCTCTCCACCATCGAACTTGTGCCGATCATCGGCGACTGGGCCACCAAGGTTATCGAGGAAATCAAGGCGCAGAAATAGCCGCCACCCGGCCCGACCGGTTGCGCATCGCATTTCCCCTTTTCTTTTGGGCAGAATCCTCTTATACGCGCGCATCCGCCGGATATTTTATTTCGGCGGGCAATTCCCGGACCCTGCTGGACGACATCCCGGCTTGTGCCCATTCACCTCTTGAACAAGGAGACCACGATGTCGATTACCAAAGAAGAAAAACAGCGGCTGATGAAGGAATTTGCAACCAAGGAGGGCGACACCGGGTCGCCCGAGGTACAGGTTGCCATCCTCAGCTCGCGCATTGCCACGCTGACCGAACACTTCAAGACCCACAAAAAGGATAATCACTCCCGCCGTGGTCTGTTGATGATGGTGGCCCAGCGCCGCAAACTTCTGGATTATCTTCGCGGCAAGAACGAACAGCGCTATCAGGATCTGATCAAGCGCCTCGGCCTGCGCCGCTAAACTGAAAAAGTTGCGCCCTGCGGGGCGCTTCTTGCTTTTCGGCCCGGTCGTGGGCCAGAGAACGCCGCCCCATCGGGCCTTACCGGGCGGCAAGATGCATGAAATCAAGGCCACGGGCAAAACGGCCCGTACGCAAAGGACCTCAGGGGATACGCCCCGACGGCCAGATAGGAAACGAGATGTTTAACGTAACAAAGAAAACGATGGAATGGGGGGACGAGACCCTCACACTGGAAACGGGCAAAGTGGCCCGTCAGGCTGATGGCTGCGTCATCGCCACATTGGGCGAAACCACGGTTCTGGCAGCGGTGACATATGCCCGCCAGCAGAAACCGGGGCAGGATTTTTTCCCGCTGACGGTTCATTATCAGGAAAAATACTATGCCGCCGGCAAGGTTCCGGGCGGGTTTTTCAAGCGCGAAGCGCGCCCGACCGAGAAAGAGACCCTGACATCGCGGCTGATCGACCGCCCCATTCGCCCGCTGTTTGTCGAAGGCTTCAAGAACGAAGTTCTGGTCATCTGCACCGTGCTCAGCCACGATCTGGTGAATGACCCCGATATCGTGGCGATGATCGCGGCCTCTGCCGCGCTGACCATATCCGGCGTCCCGTTCCGCGGCCCGATTGCCGCCGCCCGCGTTGGCTATGCGAATGGCGAATATGTCCTCAACCCCGATGTTGATGATATGCAGAACCTGCGCAACAACCCGGAGCAAAAACTCGACCTGGTCGTTGCCGGCACCAAAGACGCCGTGATGATGGTTGAATCCGAGGCCTACGAACTGTCCGAGGCCGAAATGCTGGGGGCTGTGAATTTTGCCCATGAGCAGATGCAGCCTGTCATTGATCTGATCGTCGACCTGGCCGAAGACGCCGCCAAGGAACCGTTTGATTTCGAGGCACCGGATTATTCCGCGCTCTACAAAAAGGTCAAGAAAGCTGGCGAGAAGCTGATGCGCGAAGCCTTTGCAATTCACGACAAGCAAGAGCGCACTGCCGCTGTTGCCGCCGCCCGCGAAGCCATCATGGCAAAGCTGGACGAGGACGAGCAGGAAGATCCCAACCTGGGCGCAGCCCTGAAAAAGCTGGAAAGCGAAATCGTGCGCGGCGCGGTTCTGAAAACCGGCAAGCGGATAGACGGGCGTGATCTGGAAACGGTCCGGCCGATTGATTGCGAAACCGGGCTTTTGCCCCGCACCCACGGCTCGGCCCTGTTTACCCGCGGCGAAACACAGGCGCTGGCCATAACCACGCTGGGCACCGGTGATGACGAACAGATCATCGACGCCCTGCACGGCAATTTTCGCTCCAACTTCCTGCTGCATTATAACTTCCCGCCCTATTCGGTTGGCGAAGTTGGCCGTTTCGGCTTTACCGGGCGGCGTGAAATCGGCCACGGCAAACTGGCGTGGCGTGCGCTTCAGGCGGTTCTGCCCGCCGCCACCGATTTCCCCTATACCATCCGTCTGGTCTCCGAAATCACCGAATCCAACGGCTCCTCCTCGATGGCAACGGTCTGTGGATCGTCCCTGTCGATGATGGATGCCGGTGTGCCCCTGAAAACCGCCGTGGCCGGCGTGGCCATGGGTCTGATTCTCGAAGGCAAGGATTATGCCGTCCTGACCGATATTCTGGGCGACGAGGATCACCTCGGCGACATGGATTTCAAGGTGGCTGGGACCGAAGACGGCATCACCAGCCTGCAAATGGATATCAAGGTGGCCGGCATCACCCCGGAAATCATGGAAAAGGCCCTGGCACAGGCCAAGGGCGCGCGGATGCACATTCTTGATGAAATGAACAAGGCGATCAGCAGCGCCGGTTCGTTCTCGGATCATGCGCCACGGATCGAAACCATGCAGGTGCCCACTGACAAGATCCGCGAAGTGATCGGCTCGGGCGGCAAGGTGATCCGCGAGATCGTCGAAGTCTCGGGCGCCAAGGTCGATATCAACGACGACGGTGTCATCAAGATCGCCTCGGCCAATGCGGATTCGATCAAGAAAGCCTATGACATGATCAACTCGATCGTGGCAGAACCGGAAGAAGGCAAAATCTACCGCGGCAAGGTTGTCAAAATCGTCGATTTCGGCGCCTTCGTGAACTTCTTTGGCAAACGCGACGGGCTTGTCCACGTTTCCCAGATCGAAAACCGCCGCCTGAACCATCCTTCGGATGTGCTGAAGGAAGGCCAGGAGGTCTGGGTCAAACTGTTGGGCTTTGACGATCGTGGCAAGGTGCGCCTGGCGATGAAGATGGTCGATCAGGAAACCGGCAAGGAAATCACCAAAGAGGAAAAATCCGACAGCTGATTTTTACCTGCAGTCAACAAAACGGGGCCTCGGCAGATACTGCCGGGGCCTTTTTCTTACGCTATCGTTATTGGCAACAGGCACAGTTTCCGGCTAGCCTTTGTTTCAGGTGACGGTTTCTGCGGTTTTTGCAGGGCACAAGATACGAAAAATTTGTGAACGGAGGGATTATAACATGCTGAACAGACGTGATTTTCTGGCGACCGGTCTTGCCGCGGGCACTTTGGGTTATTCACCTGCACAGGCGCATCAGCCCAAAGACACCTATGTGCTCCCCGAGGAATATCTGCCGCGTGAGGTCAAACTGAAAACGATGCTCCCGCCCGGTGAGATCCACGTGGATCCGACAAAATACGCCCTTTACTGGACATTGCCCGACAACAGGGCCATTCGCTATACCGTCGGCATCGGTCGCGCCGGATTGTACCATTCCGGCAGCTTTTACGTTGGCGCCAAAAAGGAATGGCCCAGCTGGACCCCGACACCGGACATGATCAAGCGAAATCCGGCGGCCTACAAGAAGTTTGCCGATGGCATGCCCGGCGGCATCAACAACCCGCTTGGGGCGCGGGCCCTGTATCTTTTTGCACCCGGACGCGGGGATACATACCTGCGCATTCACGGCACCAACAACCCGCGCACCATCGGCGTGGCCGTTTCCAACGGCTGTGCCCGGCTGGTGAATGACCAGATCATTGAATTTTACGATCGTGTCCCGATGAAGGCCAAAGTGGTCCTCTATCCCAAAGGCGATGGCCTGGCCGTTCATTCCTGACCCGGCGAAGGATTGGAAACCCCGACCGATAGCGGGGTTTCCGTTGCATTTTCAGCCTGATCAGCTCAGCCCCATCCGCTTGGCCACGCCGGCGCCATAGGCCGGGTCACATTTGGCGAACAGATCCACCTGACGGCGCACGATCTCTTCCGGCACGCCCTGCATCGCATCGCGGATATTATCCATCAGCCGCCCCTGTTCTTCCGGGCTCATCAGGCGAAACAGGTCACCGGGCTGCTGGAAATCATCCACCCCCTGCCCGTCATGCGGATCATAGCGGTCGGCATCACCCGAGATTTTCAGGGGCGGTTCCTTCACGCCGGGGTCCTCGACCGGCCCGTCAAAGGAATTCGGCTCATAATAGGCGTCCGGGTTGCCGGATTTCAGGCCACCGTAGGTATTCATCTGCCCGTCCTTGTGATAGTGATGCACCGGGCATACGGGCTGGTTCACCGGGATCGTTTCGTAATGTGTCCCCAGCCGGTAGCGATGCGCATCCGCATAGGAAAAAATGCGCGCCTGCAACATCTTGTCCGGGCTCCAGCTTATCCCCGGCACGATATTGGACGGGCTGAACGCCGCATTTTCCACCTCGGCAAAATAGTTTTCCGGATTCTTGTTCAGCTCCAGAACACCGACCTCGACCAGCGGATAATCCCCGTGCGGCCAGACCTTGGTCAGGTCAAACGGGTTGTAGGGCGTTTTTTCCGCGTCCATTTCCGGCATGATCTGCATCATGAATTTCCAGCGCGGGAAATTGCCGGCCTCGATCGCGCCGAACAACGCCTCCTGCGAGGTCTCGCGGCTTTTGCCGACAATCGCCTCAGCCTCGGCATTCGTGTAATGCTTGTGGCCCTGCTCGGTCTTGAAATGGAACTTTACCCAGAACCGTTCTCCGGCGTCGTTCCACAGGCTGTAGGTGTGGCTGCCATAGCCGTTGAGGTGCATGCTGTCGATCGGCAGACCCCGGTCCGACATCAGGATTGTCACCTGATGCAGCGATTCCGGCGTCAGCGACCAGAAATCCCACATCGCCGTCGGGCTGCGCAGGTTGCTGCGCGGATGACGTTTCTGGGTGTGGATGAAATCGGCGAACTTGTAGGCGTCACGGACAAAAAACACCGGGGTGTTGTTGCCCACCAGATCCCAGTTGCCCTCTTCGGTGTAAAATTTCAGGGCAAAGCCGCGCACGTCGCGCTCGGCATCGGCCGCGCCCATTTCGCCGGCCACGGTGGAAACCCGCAGCAATGCCTTGGTTTCAGCGCCCGGTTGCAGCGCCTTTGCCCGCGTGTATTTCGAAATGTCGCCGGTTATTTTCAGCGTGCCAAACGCGCCGACACCCTTGGCGTGCACGGTGCGTTCCGGGATGCGTTCACGGTTCTGATGCGCCAGCTTTTCCAGCAGTTGATAATCCTGCATCAGCACCGGGCCGCGCGGCCCGGCGGTCAGGCTGTTCTGGTTGTCCGGCACCGGTGCGCCGGCACTTGTGGTCAGGGTTTTGCGAGAGGTCATCATCTTGCTCCATCATTGGCAGTCTGCAATGACTCGACCCTACGCTGCGGATGTAATAAGGTCTAATTTGAATATCTTGCCCATACGATAAGATTTGCTTATGCTGACACTTCGACAACTCCGCTATTTTGATGCTTTGGCCCGTCTGGGGCATTTTGGCCGTGCCGCCGACGCCTGTGCAATCAGCCAGCCGGCCCTGTCGATGCAAATCAGGGATCTCGAAGCCCGGCTTGGCCTGCCATTGGTCGAGCGCCGCCCGAACGGGGTTTGCCTCACTGCCGCAGGGCGCGACATTGCCGAGCGTGCCGCAGGCGTCATGGCCGAGGTGCGTGATCTGACGGATTTCGCCAAAAGCCGCACCATCCCGCTGTCCGGAGATCTGTCGCTGGGGGTCATCCCCTCGATTGCCCCGTATCTGCTGCCGTCGCTCCTGCCATTGCTGCGGCAGACCTTTCCAGAACTCACACTCAATATCCACGAGGCCCAAACCGATACGATCACCGCAGAGCTGCTTGATGGCCGGCTTGATCTGCTATTGCTGGCCCTGCCCATCGACACCGCGGCGATTGATACGCTCCATCTGTTTGACGACCCGTTTCTGCTGGCCGCCCCAAAGGGGCACAATGTACCGCATCCGGCCAGATGCCTGCCCGATCTTTTGCAGGACGAACAGCTTTTGTTGCTGGAGGAAGGTCACTGCCTGCGCGATCAGGCCCTGGCTGTCTGCGCCCTGCGCAACACCGACCGAACCGATACGTTTGGTGCCTCAACCCTTGCAACGCTGGTGCAGATGGTGGCCAACGGCATGGGGTTTACCCTGCTGCCCGAAATGGCCGTACAGGTCGAGGGACGGTCGTCAGATATTGATCTCGTTCCGCTGGCCGATCCGGTGCCATCCAGAAGTGTTGGCCTGGCCTGGCGCAAATCTTCGCCTCTGGCACAGGATTTCGCAGCCTTCGGAGACGTCGTGAAAAAAGCCCGGAAAAAAGCCTGAAAACGAAAATGGCCCCCACAAACCGTGGGGGCCAGACCAAAGTCAGGCGCCGTTTTTATTCCGGATCTTTGGTAAACCGCAGATAAGGCAGGACGATGTCGACTTCACCAAACTTTTTCTTGGCCTCCTCGTCGTCCAGTCCCAGTGCGACAATCACATCCTGGCCCTCAACCCAGTTGGCCGGCGTTGCAACCGGCTGCTTGTCGGTCAGTTGCACCGCATCCAGTGCCCGCAGAATTTCCGCGAAATTGCGGCCAACCGACATCGGATAAATCAGCATCAGCCGGATTTTCTTGTCCGGGCCAATAATGAATGTGGTGCGTACCGTGGCCGAATCCGCGGCCGTACGCCCGTCGGGCAGGTAGGCGTCGGCCGGCAGCATGTCATACAGCTTGGCCACTTTCAGGCTGCTGTCGTCGATGATCGGAAACTTGACGGGTTTACCCGAGAAATGCTCGATGTCCGCGATCCACTTTTTGTGCTCTTCCACCGAATCCACGGAAATGCCCATCACCTTGGTATTGCGCTTTGCAAACTCGTCAAACAGCCCGGCGACAGCGCCAAATTCCGTGGTACAGACCGGGGTAAAATCTTTCGGATGCGAAAACAGAACGGCATAGCCGTCGCCGATCCAGTCGTGCAGATTGATCTCGCCTTGCGATGTGTCTGCGGTAAAATCAGGGGCAACGTCATTGATACGCAAAGACATGGTTGTGTTCCTTTTCCATTGGTTCATGACAACGCCAGACATTTCCCACCCGGCGCGCGTTTTCTGCGAATCCCTGTATAGGGGATCCAGACAGCGTTTAGAATGGTTCTTAACTAGTCAGGGTGACGCAGGCTTTCCAGCCCTTGATCACGCTTTCTTCAAAATACACTTTGCCGTTGCAGTGGATACCTGCGCATCTTCGCTCAAAGCCCTGCCATCGCAACCGTTGACCACCCTGGCTTGCGGAGAGGTCACGGGTTGTTCCTGTGCCAGCGCAGCGCTGTTTCCAGAATGTTTCCGATTTCGGAATGCTGCGGCAAAAATCCCAGAGCCGTCCGGGCCCTGGTGGCCTCCGCAACCAGAACAGGCGTATCGCCCGCGCGTCGGCCGACAACCTGCGCCGGAACCTCCCTGCCCAGAATGCGTGACAGTTCCCGCATCAGTTCAAAAACCGAATAGCCATTGCCGGTGCCGATATTGAACTGCGCGCTTTCTCCGCCATCCAGCAAATACCGGCAGGCCCGGATATGGGCATCCGCCAAGTCGGTGACATGGATATAATCCCGGATCGGCGACCCGTCAGGCGTGTCGTAATCACCGCCGAAAATGCAGAAATCGTCGATCCGGCCAAGCCCCGAAAAAATCGCCCGCGGGATCAGATGTGTCTCAACCCGGTGCGCCTCGCCAATCTCGCCGTCCTTGTCGGCGCCACAGGCGTTGAAGAACCGCAGCGCAACCGACGGCAACCCGTAAGCCGCGGCCAAATCCTGCAATATCTGCTCGACCATCAGCTTGCTGCGCCCATAAGGGTTGATCGGAACCTGCGGCGCGGTTTCGGGGATCGGAACCCGCGCCGGCACACCGTATGTGGCGCAGCTTGAGGAAAAGATCACCGGGATATTGCCGGCCCGGTGCGCGGCTTCGGCAATGTTCAGAGACCCGCCGACATTGTTGCGGTAGTATTTCGCCGGGTCCGTCACCGATTCCCCGACATAGGTAAAGGCTGCAAAATGGATGATGGCCACCGGTTTGTGGCGCTCCAGTGCCTGTGCCACAGCCCCCGCATCCAGAATGTCCGCCTCGATCAGATCTCCCCAGCGGACGAACCGCGCATAGCCTTCGCTCAGATTGTCATAAACCACCGGTTCAAAACCGTTTTCGGCCAGCGCCTTGCAGGTATGGCTGCCGATATATCCGGCACCACCAAAGACCAGTATCTTGTCCATCAGGACCCTCTTTTCCTGCGGGCTGCACAGCCATCCGCCCAACCTGCGGGCATTTCATTTCACCGCGCCTATAGTCTCACCAGACGATCGGTTTTACAATGCCTCTGCCCTCTTGCACAGCCCCTGTGACAATGACAGGGTGAGGCCAAACATCACGGAGGATTCCATGCTTGACAAGCGTCAGTTCTATATCAATGGCCAATGGGTCAACCCGGCCGTCCAAAATGACCTTGAGGTGATAAACCCCTCGAACGAAGAGCCCTATGCGGTGATCTCGCTCGGCGGTCAGGCCGATACCGATGCAGCGGTTGCCGCTGCCAGGGCCGCCTTTCCCGCCTGGTCACAAACGTCTAAAAAGGAACGGCTGGAGCTTCTGAAAAAACTGCTTGAGGCCTATAACGCCCGCGCCGAGGAAATGGCCCAGGCCATGAGCCAGGAAATGGGCGCGCCGATTGATTGGGCCCGCAGCGCGCAGGTTGGTGCCGGCAGTTGGCATTTGCAGGGGTTCATCGAGGCCCTGCCGGATTTCGAGTTTGAGTACCAATACGCCAAAGACGAACATCACATTCTGGAGCCGATCGGCGTGGCCGGCCTGATCACCCCGTGGAACTGGCCGATGAATCAGGTGGTGCTCAAGGTGGGTGCCGCCGTGGCTGCGGGCTGCACCATGGTGTTGAAACCTTCCGAGATCGCGCCGATGTCCTCGCTTCTGTTTGCCGAGATGATGGATGCGGCCGGCTTTCCCGCCGGTGTGTTCAATCTGGTCAACGGCGACGGCCCCGGCGTCGGCACCCAGCTTTCCACCCATCCGGATGTTGACATGATCTCGTTCACCGGCTCGACCCGCGCCGGTATTCTGATCACCAAGACTGCCGCGCCCACCATGAAACGCGTCACAACCGAACTGGGCGGCAAGGGCGCCAATATCATCTTTGCCGACGCGCCGGAAAAGGCGGTAAAGATCGGCGCCATCAAATGCTTCAACAATTCGGGCCAGTCGTGCAACGCCCCCACCCGGATGCTGGTGCATCGCTCGCGCTATGACGCGGCGGTGGAACAGGCCGCGGCCCAGGCCGAAGCCACCGCGGTCGGCCCTGCCTCCATTGAAGGCAAACACATCGGCCCGGTTGTTTCCGAAGTTCAGTTCAGAAAAATCCAGGGCCTGATCGAGAAAGGCATTGCCGAAGGCGCCCGGCTTGTGGCCGGCGGTCCGGGGCGGCCAAAGGGGCTGAACCGCGGCTATTTCGTACGCCCCACCGTGTTTGCCGATGTCAGCAATGACATGACCATTGCCCAGACCGAAATATTCGGGCCTGTCCTCTCGATCATTCCTTTCGAGACCGAGGAGGAAGCCATCCGGATAGCCAACGACACGGTCTACGGGCTGACCAACTATGTGCAGTCCGCCGATGCCGATCTGTGCAAACGCGCCGCACGGCAACTGAAATCCGGCATGGTTGAAACCAACTACCGGAGCTTTGCCCAGGGCTCACCCTTTGGTGGTGTGCGCCAGTCCGGATCAGGCCGCGAGGGCGGAAAATTCGGCATCGAGGATTTCCTCGTCCTGAAAGCCATCAGCGGTTGGGACGAATAAGAATTCCGCCCGGGCCGGACTACAGACCGGACCGGTTGACCGGGCAAGCATGTGGTGCATCTGCCGGCCGCAGGGTGTAAGGTTCGCCTGCACCATAGGCGGCCTGATTGCCCTGCCGCCTGCCCGAGGAGAAATAGCCTTGCCAAACCATAAACTGACCCTGACAGTTTCCGCTCTGGCCCTGTTGACAGCCGGGGGCGCCCTGATCTCTTTCAGTGACGAAACCGGCCTGGCCAAGGCAGAGAATGCCCCGGATATTGTCAACGGTCAGCGCCTTTATGCCGAGAACTGTGCATCCTGCCACGGCGCCAGCCTGCAGGGCCAGCCTGACTGGCAGAGCCAGAACCCGGACGGAACCTTGCCCGCACCTCCGCATGATCAGACCGGCCACACCTGGCACCATGATGATGTGCTCTTGTTCGAATACACAAAACTGGGTGGCGCCGGGGCGCTGTCAAAACGCGGCGTTGCGAATTTCAACAGCGGCATGCCGGCCTTTGATGAGATCCTTTCCGATCAGGAAATTCTCGATGTGCTCGCCTATATCAAATCAACCTGGCCCCGACGTGTGCAGGAAATCCAGAAAAGCCGAAGCCAGGGCGGATAGGTTTCTGTGGGCAAAACGGGGATCGGTGGAGAGCCATACAAAACCCATACGTTTTCCATACGCAATCCATACGCTGTCAATCGGCCCTTTTCACAATCACCGACCCCACCGAATACCCCGCCCCGAACGAGCAGATTATCCCCAGATCCCCGGCCTCGAAATCATCCGAGTATTTCGAGAATGCGATGATCGACCCGGCGGATGAAGTGTTGGCGTAATCCTGCAGAATATTCGGCTGCTCGCCGGCTTCCGGCACCCGCCCCAGCACCTTTTTGCCAATGAAATCATTCATCGCCTTGTTGGCCTGATGCAGCCACATCCGGCGCAGATTTCCCGGCGCAATGCCCTCGTCCTCCAGATGCTCCAGCATGTGTTTTGCCACGACAGGCAACACCTCCTTGAACACTTTCCGCCCGTTCTGCATGAACTGCATGTCGCGTCGGTCCACCATGCCATCAGGGCGGCAACGGCGTAAAAATCCGTTGTTGTTCCGTATGTTATTGGAAAACAGCGTCAGGCATCTTGTCGACAGAATCTCAAAATGCGGCCCGGTTACATCTTCCTTGCGGGTCAGCAATGTGGCGGTGCAGACATCGCCAAAGATGAAATGGCAATCGCGGTCGCGCCACTCCAGGTGCCCTGAACAGATTTCCGGATTGACCACCAGAATGGCCCGGGCGGAACCGGTGCGGATCATGTCGCTCGCCGCCTGAATACCAAAGGTTGCGCTTGAGCAGGCCACATTCATATCAAAGCCAAAGCCCTTGACGCCCAGCAGATCCTGCACCTCGATCGCAATCGCCGGATAGGCCCGCTCGTGGTTGGAGGCCGCGACAATCACCGCATCCACATCATCAGCTGTTTTTCCCGCCGATTTCAATGCCTTACCACAGGCATCCAGCGCCATTTCCGCCATGATCGACGGTTCTTCATCCCTACGCTGGCGCAACAGCGGATGCATGACACCCGGGTCAAGCACACCGTCCTTGTCGAGCACATGCCGCTGTTCGATACCACTTGCCGCCACGATGAATTCTTCGCTGGAATGCGCCTTGGCCTCCAGCTCACCCGCCGCGATTTCGCTCTTGTGCAACGCGTTGTATCGGTCAGCATAGGCGTTGAATGCCTGCACCAGTTCCTTGTTGGTAATAACCTTCTGCGGGGTGAACACTCCGCTTCCCGCGATAACCGGCTGATACATGACATCCTCCTGATACAATCCCATTAAAAGGCCCGGAAGACGTGCCAAGGTCAACCCCTAGAACGGGCACTTTGCCTTGAAGGTCAGCCCCTTGCCCCCATCAGGATGGCGCAGGCGCAGGCTTTCGGCGTGCAGCATCAGCCGCGGCGCTTTGCGCGCCTCGCCCGTGGCATAGAACGGATCGCCCAGAATCGGGTGGCCGATTTCCCGCATATGCACCCGCAACTGATGGCTGCGGCCGGTCTGCGGAAACAGCCGCATCCGCGTGGCGTTTTCCTCGTACTTCAACACCCGCCAATCGGTCACCGCCGGCTTGCCGTTTTCAAAATCCACATGCTGCAAGGGGCGGTTCGGCCAATCGACAATCAGTGGCAAATCCACCGTGCCGGTTTTTTCGGCCACCCGCCCAAATACCCGCGCGATATAGGTTTTCCTCACCTGCCGTTTTTCAAACTGCAACCCCAGATGCCGCTGCGCATGGCGCGTCAGCGCAAACACCATCACCCCGGATGTATCCCGATCCAGACGGTGCACCAGCAGTGCTTCGGCAAATACCGCCTGCACCCGCGCCAGCAGACAATCGGCCAGATGCTCGCCCTTGCCGGGCACGCTCAACAAACCGCTCGGCTTGTCCACCAGCAGCAATTCGTGATCATGATGCAGAATGGCCAAACCCCCCTGCGGCGGATTATATCTGGTTCCTTGCATGCAGGCTTGATCACACATCCCGCATCTTTGTTCCACAAATATCCCCG
>JALSRG010000033.1 GCA_026984915.1 Marinosulfonomonas sp.
CACCGCCCCGTCAGCCGTCTCGGCCAAGGCGGCTGACGGGAACAACATAGCAAAGCAGAGATACAGAAGGGTCAGGACTTATTAATTCTGCGGCTGCTTTTCCGATGCCTGACCTTGCACAAACTTCCTGCGCGCCTTAGGTGCGAAGCAACAACAGTTCCAAGGACGCCAGATGACGGATAGTTTGCAATCATTGACACAAGCATTGCTGGATGCGGCCAAAAAAGCCGGTGCCGATGCCGCCGACGTAATCGCGGTGGATGCTGCTTCTGTCTCGATCGATGTTTTGAATGGCGCATTGGAGCACGCAGAACGGGCCGAAAGTACCGATATCGGCCTGAGAGTTCTGGTCGGGCAGCGTCAGGCCTGTGTTTCTTCGTCCGATACAAATCCGGGCACATTGGCCACCATGGCCGAACGCGCCGTGACGATGGCGCGGCAAACCCCGGAAGATCCATCCATAGGTTTGGCTGACCCCGCGCAATTGGCGCAGACTTGGGATCTGGCGGTGCTGGAGATGGCCGACCCGGCAGATGAACCAACACCGGAAACACTTGAACAAGAGGCACGCCGCGCCGAAGCCGCAGCCCTTGCCATCAAGGGAATCACCCAAGTGCAATCTGCCTCGGCCGGATATGGGCGCACGCGTGTTCATCTGGCCGCCAGCAATGGATTTTCCGGAGGATATGAGCGCACCAGCAAGGCTGTTTCCTGTGTGGCCATCACCGGTTCCGGCAATGAAATGGAGCGGGATTATTTTGGCGATGCAAGGGTTTTCCAGCAAGACCTGATGCCGCCCGAGGAGATTGGTGAAATTGCCGCCCGGCGTACATTGGAACGCGCGGGGGCCCGCCGACCCGTCACCGGTGCGTTCCCGGTATTGTTTGATGAGCGTATCGCCGTTTCACTGATTGGCCATTTGCTGGCCGCCGTAAACGGTACCGCAATCACTCGCGGCGCAAGCTGGCTGCGTGATTCACTGGGAGAGCAGATCTTGCCCCGGGGTCTGTCGCTTTATGAGGAACCGCATCGCAAACGCGTTTCCGGTACGCGCCCGTTTGACGGCGAAGGCCTGCCTACACAGCGGCGGGCAATCGTTGAAAATGGCGTGTTGCAGGGCTGGACGCTTGATCTTGCCACCGGGCGCAAACTGGGGATGGAAAGCACAGCCAATGCCCGCCGCGGAGCATCATCGCCCCCGGCACCCGGCATCAGCAATGTCACCCTGACTCAGGGCGACCGGACACGTGCCGATCTGATGCGTGAAATGGGAACCGGGTTGCTTGTCACTTCTCTGATCGGAAGCTCCATCAACGCCAATACCGGGGACTATTCGCGTGGCGCCAGTGGATTTTGGATTGAAAACGGAGAGATCGCCTATCCGGTAAACGAATGCACCGTGGCCGGGAATCTGCACGATATGCTGCGCAGTATCATACCTGCAAATGACGCGCGACAGCACCTGTCACGCGTTGTGCCGTCCTTGCTGGTCGAGGGGTTGACGATTGCCGGAAAGTGATCTGACGCTGCTGGTAAATGCTGCGCGTGAAAGCGGGAAGATCGCGCGCCGGTTCTGGAAGCAGTCTCCGGATACCTGGCACAAGGAGGATAACGCCGGTCCGGTAACCGAGGCGGATCTGGAAATCGACAGAATGTTGCACCGGACATTGCGTGCTGCACGTCCGGACTATGGCTGGCTATCGGAAGAAACCGAGGATGGGTCGGCAAGGCTTGCGGCAGAGCGCGTGTTTATCATCGACCCGATCGACGGGACACGCGCCTTTATTCATGGCTCACGCGCCTTTGCCCATTCGCTGGCAGTTGCAACCGATGGATATGTCACATCAGCCGTTGTCTTTCTTCCGATGCTGGACCGGATGTTCACCGCTTCGGCAGATGATATCGCGCGTTTGAATGGGTCACCCATTCATGCCAGCAGAGCAACTTCCATCAAAGCGGCGAAAGTGTTGGCACGAAAGAGCAACTTTGATCCCAAGAACTGGCCTGGAGGCCTGCCGGAAATTGATCAGCATTTCCGGTCATCGCTGGCTTATCGGCTGGCGCTGGTGGCCCAGGGAAGGTTTGACGCAATGCTGACACTGCACCCCACCTGGGAATGGGACATCGCAGCCGGCAGCCTGATTGCACAAAAGGCGGGCGCAAGAGTAACAGATCTGCAGAACCGGGCCCCTTGCTTCAACAACCCAACCCCACAGTTGAACGGGATCATAGCAGCCGGAGAACCGCTGCACGATGAATTGCTGACCGGCCTGACCGGGTGAAAGGTATTGGCCGGCACCCAATTTGGTGTGCCGGAAGCCTGAGACGCCAGTCGGCTCAGGTTTCGCAGGTACTGCTTTTCATGTGTTTGTCCCCTTTCCCCTTTAACGTCAATCCAATAGGGTGCCCGAAAACAGGACAAAGCTGGAGAACCACATGACCCAACGCCTGCATCTCGTCTTTGGTGGTGAACTGACCGATCCGACCAAGAACACATTCAAGAGTGTCGAGGACATTCATATTGTCGGTATGTTTCCCGACTATGAAAGCGCCTATGACGCATGGAAAGCCGAAGCGCACCGGACCGTGGATAACGCACACATGCGCTATTTTATTGCCCATCTTCACCGGTTACGGGACGAGGCTGTCGAAGCGTCTCCCACAGAGGAACTGGGCGAGTAAGCTAAACTCAAGGCAGTAATCGGCGCACAAAACATGCAAATGCCTCTTAGCCTTTTGATATATCTTACCCTGGCCCGGCGGGAAGGCGGTGCACATGTAACCCTGCCTTCTCAGCCACGGGCTGATGGCCCGGTCTTGTGGCTTCTCGTCTCGGGCAAGGATCGGCTTCCACCACTTCTGGACCTGATCCACCGACTGCGCGAGGAACGGGATGATCTGGAGTTTTTGCTGAGTGGCGTCAAGGCCCCGGATTTTGATGCCTTTGGTTTTCCGCCGGATGTTCAGTATGTTGCCTTGTCTGGCGACCGCCCTCAGGATGCGGAAGCCCTGTTGCAATACTGGAGACCGGAAATGATGGTCTGGGTGGGCGCGCGTTTGCGCCCGTCCCTGATCGAAGCCGCCGCCGAAGCCGGCATTGCTCAGATACTGATTGATGCTGTTTCAGCGCGTTTTCCGCCGGATTTGAATGCCAGAATACCCGGATTGGCCAAGCCGCTGCTAAGGCGTTTCAAATCCATTCTGGCGCGTGATGCGGATGCGGCAAGGCATATTGTCCGGCAAGGTGCGCAAAAAAGCAATGTGCGCGTGACCGGCGCGCTGGAACAAGGCGGCGCACCACTGCCCTGTGATGAAGAGATACGCAATGAAATGGCCGCGCGCCTTGTTGCGAGGCCGCTTTGGCTGGCGCTGGCCATAGATCAGGCGGAAGAACCGATCGTCGAGTCTACCCATCGCAGTATCAGTCGTTTGTCACACCGGCTCTTGCTTGTGCTGGAACCAAAAAACAAAAAACGCGGCCCCGCCATTGCCAAATCCCTGCGAAAACAGGGTTGGCTGATTGCACTGCGTTCTGATGGCGAACTGCCTGATTCTGAAACGCAAATCTGTATTGCTGATCGTGATGGCGAACGCGGTCTTTGGCTTCGGCTTTCGCCTGTTTGCTTTATGGGGGGAACGCTCGATCAGGGAGGCCATACACTGCCGCTGGAAGCGGCTGCGCTGGGGTCTGCTATATTGCATGGCCCCAAGACCGGCCCCTTCCTTGAAACCTATCTGCAATTGGACAACGCCGGTGCTGCGCGTCTGGTTCTGGATGATGTCGGGCTTTCCCGCGCACTGCAAGTCATGCTGGCGCCGGACAAGGCGGCAGCCATGGCAAATGCCGCCTGGGAGATTGCCTTTTCCGGCGCGCAAGCCACCGATCATGTCACCGAGCTTATAATCGAAACCCTGGATCAGATAGAAACTGTATGATGCGCCCGCCGCTGTTTTGGTTCACACATCCCGACAGGCCAGACTGGCGCGCCCGCCTTTTGTCGCCACTGGCGCATATTTATGCATCGGCAACGGCCCGGCGCCTTGCCAAGGTCCACCCTGAACATGTCTCGGTTCCCGTCATATGCATCGGCAATATCAATGCAGGCGGTGTCGGGAAAACACCAACCGTCATCATGCTGGTGCAAAAACTGATCAGCGCCGGGCAATCCCCGCATGTGATTTCCCGAGGTTACGGGGGAACACTCCGCGGGCCGGTGAAGGTGGATCCGTCTCAACACAACGCAAAAGAGGTCGGAGATGAACCATTGCTGCTGTCGGTCTTTGCCCCCGCCTGGGTTGCCCGTGACCGGGCCGCAGGGGCCAAAGCGGCGATCAGCGCAGGGGCCAGTGTGATCATTCTGGATGACGGGTTTCAGAACCCCGGCCTGAACAAGGACGTCTCTATCGTTGTGGTGGATGCGGCGCAGGGGTTTGGCAACGGGCGAGTCCTGCCCGCCGGACCATTGCGCGAGCCGGTCGAAACCGGATTGGCAAGAGCAGACCTGCTGCTGTCAATAGGTGGCAAAAAGGCTCAGGCGAAGTTCGTGGAAATCTGGGGAGACAGGATTGCCATGCCACATCTGAAAGGGCAGCTGGAGCCAATACAAATGGGTATGGATTGGCGCGGGCAGCGGGTGCTTGCATTTGCTGGTATCGGCTATCCGGAGAAATTCTTTGCGACCCTCAGAAAGCTGGGGGCTGATGTGGTACAAAGTGAGGCACTGGATGATCATGCGCCGCTGTCCGAAGCAATGATGCATCGGCTGGAGCAAGAGGCCATACGATTGAATGCGCAACTTGTGACCACTGAAAAAGACGCCGCAAGAATGCCCCCAGCCTTTGTTTCCAAGGTGCTCAGCCTGCCGGTTCGGCTGCAACTGGATGACAGTCATGCCCTGGACGCAGCCCTCAGTCACCTGGGTCTGATTTGATTTTCGCCAGAATCTCGGCGCGGTCCCTGTCGAGCCCCGGAGAGGCGGCGCCAATGGCAAGGTCAGCATCGGAAAAACTGAAAGGTGAGCGGACCGTCGGGATACCTTCGACCGTTTGAACCATGCCCCGGGCCTGAACCTGTGGGTCGGCGAAAACCTCTTTCAGATCATTGATCGGACCGGCTGGCACGCCTTTCTCCTCACAGGCCTGCAACAGTGCTGCCTTGCTGAGAGCACGGGTTTTCTCAGACAGGCGCCGCGTCATTTCCGCGCGATTCTTCAGGCGATCGGCATTGGTCAGATAGTCGGGATGCCGGGCCATATCCTGCAACCCCAGAATGTCGCACAAACGCTGATATTGGGCGTCATTTCCCGTGGCGATAATGATCCACCCGTCCAAACAATCAAACACCTGATACGGGGTCAGATTCTGATGCGCATTTCCAATGCGCTGTGGCGCGTTCCCCGTGGTCAGAAAGTTCATTGCCTGATTGGCCATGATGGAAACGGCGACATCAAGCAGAGACATATCTATCTGTTGGCCTTTGCCGGTATGTTCGCGCTGATGTAGCGCTGCCAGAATGGCCGTTGTGGCATAGACACCCGTAAAAATATCGGTGACGGCCACACCCACTTTTTGCGGCTGGCTTTCCGGGGCACCGGTTACAGACATCAGGCCTGACATGCCCTGAATGATGTAATCGTATCCGGCGCGCCCGGCATAGGGACCCGTCTGGCCAAACCCGGTAATCGAGCAATAAATGAGCCGCGGATTGATTTGTTTCAGGCTTGCATAATCAAGCCGGTATTTGGCCAACCCGCCAACCTTGAAATTTTCGATCAGAACATCGGCGTTGCGGACCAGATCACGTACAATCTGCTGGCCTTCATCTGTGCGAAAATCAACCGCGATGGACTTCTTGCCGCGGTTGCAGGCGTGGTAGTAAGCGGCGCTTTCTTCCCCGTCATGTGTTATGAATGGCGGTCCCCAGCGGCGGGTATCATCCCCGGTGGGGCTTTCCACCTTTATCACCTCGGCCCCCAAATCTGCCAGCGTCTGGCCAGCCCAGGGGCCAGCCAGAATCCGTGCAAGTTCAACGACTTTCAGATCCGACAGGGGGGCATTCATTTACTGTGCCAGTTTTTCGTCCAGAACCTTGGCGAAATCAGCATAGCTCATGTTTCCGTATTTCTGCCCATTGATGATGAAGCTGGGCGTGCCCTCCAGGCCATCTTCTTCTGCGTGCTTCTGATACCAGGCCACCAGAGCCTTTGCCTTGTCCTGATCTGCAAAACAGGCATCCAGCTGATCATCGGACAAACCAGCCGTTTTTCCGATTGTACGCAGGTTGGCGGTTGCCTTTGCCGGATCTCCTCCGGCAAGCCAGCCTTTCTGATCCTGGAAAATCAGGTCGGCGATGCCGAAATAACGTACCTCGCCGCCGCAGCGGGCCAACATGCTGGCCCAGAGGCCAAAGCGATCAAAATAGACATCCCGCAGGATGAATTTTACTTTGCCGGTGTCGATATAGTTTTTCTTGATCTGGGGAAAAACCTCGTGGTGGAAACGCGCGCAATGCGGGCAGGTGAAAGATGCATACTCGACAATGGTGATCGGGGCGTTCTCGTCACCCAGCATCATTTCCTTGATTTCCGAGGTATCCACCTCGGCGCCGGTTGTTTGCGCCATCGCTGCCGCAAACCCGGTGTTGAATGACTGCGATCCTGACGCGATATAGTTGCCGCCCAGCAGCAGTGCGAACAGAAAGAAAAGGGTAGCGAGTGTACGTTGCATTTATTCAGCCTCGTTTAACATTTGGAACGTGATAGAATGTTTTCGCCCAGCGTCGCAAGGGCGGCGCGCAGTTCTGTATCGTGCACCGGGGCCGTTACCCGGCTGGCCGCCTCCTTCACGGCTGGATCGATGGTCTTGGGTTGCTGTTTTGACGCCGGTGCAAACTGCGCCTGACCTTCGCAAAACCCTGTTGGCGCGGTTTGGGTTATGCGTATGCGTGAAATGGCATTGTAACCGTAACAGGCATTTACCTTGTCTCTGATCCGCGGCAAATCGGCCTGCAAGAGCGGGGCCTGAGCACCGGTTGTCAGAATGGTAAGAGTCGCCCCGAAACCCTCCCGGCCATAACCCACCTTAACCGGACGGGCCATGCGTGCAATTTCTGCCCCGACAATATCCGACCAATGGGTAAGCAAACGCGATACAGCAAAGCCGCGCGATTCACTGGCTTGGCGAATGCGGGTCTGCAACAGGCTGGAGGCCCTTGCAAAGCCGCGCCCGCGCTTCTGTACCTGTGGTTTTTGTTGTACTGGTCGCACCATCTGTCCTTTAACCGGATTGCCTCTTATTCTAACAGGCAGCAGGCGAGGTGCCAGCGAAATAAAATAAACCTGATGATCGGGAGAATAACGATTGCGTGACCAGCCTGCGAAACAACCTTTAAGCGCGATTTTGCTGGAATGGTATGACAATAATGCCCGCAGGTTTCCCTGGCGCGTCCCGCCCGGCGATCGCGGGGCCGGGAAACCCCCTGATCCTTATGCTGTCTGGCTGTCCGAAGTGATGTTGCAGCAAACCACAACTGCTGCCGTTCGGGACTATTTCATCCGTTTCACGCAGCGCTGGCCGGATATTCATGCCCTGGCAAATGCCAAAGACAGTGATGTGATGGCGGCCTGGGCTGGCCTGGGCTATTATGCCCGCGCCCGGAACCTGCTGAAATGTGCCCGTATGGTGAGCCGCGAACTGGAGGGGAAATTCCCTGATTCGCATGAGGCACTGTTGAGGCTGCCGGGGGTTGGTCCCTATACGGCGGCAGCGATTGCGGCGATTGCCTTTGACCGGAAAGAAACCGTTGTCGACGGCAATGTGGAGCGGGTGATGGCGCGCCTGAATGATGTGACAACCCCTTTACCCGCCGCAAAACCGGAACTGAAGGCCCTGGCGGCCCGCCTGACCCCGGCAAAACGCCCTGGAGACTATGCGCAGGCCGTGATGGATTTGGGCGCGACCATTTGCACACCGAAGACCCCGCACTGTGGTGTTTGCCCCTGGCGTGGGGCCTGTCAGGCGCGGGTGAAAGGAAAGGCCGCAGATCTGCCGTATCGTCAGGCGAAAACCCCCAAACCCAGACGCAGGGGATTGATTTACCTGGCCCGCCGGAAAGATGGCGCATGGCTGCTGGAACGCCGCCCTGACAAGGGCCTGCTGGGTGGGATGCTGGGCTGGCCCGGTAGCGCGTGGGGAGAAAACCCGAGGCCCGCACCACCCTGCCAGGCTGAATGGCTGCCCGTTCCGGCAGAAGTGCGCCACACTTTTACGCATTTTCATTTGCGACTGGCCGTACATGTGGCCGAGGTGGATATGGGCACCATGGCTGATTGCGGGTTTTTCCTTTCAGGGCAAGATTTTCGTCCGGGCGACCTGCCAACGGTGATGCGCAAAGCCCATGATATCGCCTGCAGCGTACTGGATGTGGATTGAGTTTGATCAATCACAGGTTTAGACTCTGCCTGAACACATGTTTTGGAGCATCCCGTGCCCTCAGCCAGCCAGTTTTCATCCTTGCGAGCGGCGCTGCCTTTCTGGCTTTCACTGCTGATGATACCGGTCGCTGTCATCGGCGCAGTTTATGGCGGCTGGGCGGTTATCCTGCTGCCGCTGTTCAGTTGGGGGCTTTTCAGCCTGTTGGATGCCCTGGCCGGTCTGAACCTTGAAAATGCCGACCCGGAGACAGATGACAATGAACTGTTCTGGTACCGGTTTATCACCCTGATCTGGTTTCCAATCCAGTTTGTGCTGGTCTATGGAATGATCTGGTGGGTAACGCATACAGGGCATCTGAGTACGCTTGAAAAGATCGGCCTTTTCTTTGGCGTCGGAGTGATCACCGGCACCGTTGGCATCAACTACAGCCATGAACTGATGCACCAGAAAAACCGGCTGGAACGCTGGCTGGGTGACCTGTTGCTGGCGATGGTTCTGTATGGCCATTTCCGCAGCGAGCATCTGCTGGTGCATCATCGCTATGTCGGAACCCCGCGCGATACGGTCACTGCACGCTATAATGAGGGATTCCACCGGTTTTTCCCGCGTGTCTTGTGGCAGAGTCTGCTATCGGCCTGGCGGGCGGAAAAGGCGATGCTGGCGCGGCGCGGGTTTTCGGCCTGGCACCGTTCGAACCCGTTCTGGCGTTACTGGATTCTGCAAACCCTGTTCTGGGGGCTTGCGCTGGCAATTGGCGGGGCTGAGGGACTGGCATTGTTTCTGTTTCAGGCGGCTGTCGCGGTTTGGCAACTTGAGCTTACAAATTACGTGGAACACTACGGGCTGACCCGCCGTCATCTGGGGGATGGCCGGTATGAACCTGTCATGCCGCACCATTCCTGGAATGCGGCACATAAGGCGAGCAACTGGCTGTTGATCAATCTGCAACGCCATTCCGACCATCACTATAAACCAAATCGACGTTTCCCCTTGTTGCAAAACTATAGCGAGGCTGAAGCCCCGCAACTGCCCTACGGCTATCCGGTCATGACGTTTGTTGCCATGATCCCGCCAGTTTGGCGGCGGCGCATGAATCCGCGTGTACGAAAATGGCGGGCGATGTATTATCCAGAGATCACAGATTGGGATGCCTATAAACGCGGTGAAACACCGATGCCGCGATAGAGACATTAGGATCGGCTTAAGGTTCTTCTGACAGTTTCCTTTACGGGCCCTTTAGGCTGGACACTTTATGTGAAGGAGATGGAAATGAGCAGATTTTTAACCGGAATTGCCGTGTTGGCGGTCGCAGGTTGCACGGCAGACCCACTGGTTTCGGATTTCAATGGATCAAGTGTGAAACTGCAGACCAGTGCATTTGTTCCCCTGGCGCAAGCCAAGGCGCAATCGCAGGCCGAAGCAAATCGGATATGCGGCAAGGTCGGAAAGCATGCGGAATACGCTTCTAGCCGAGAAATGCCTGGGTATGTCCTGGAACATTTATATCTTTGTCTCTGAAACACAAAAAAGCCCCGCCACTGGAGGAGGCGGGGCAGAGGTGAGTGTCGCGGAGTCAGGCCAGCGACACTGGGCGGTACAACGTAAACTCTAATTCGGGCGTTCGGCCATTTCAGCACGGATTTGTTGTCGCAGGATGTCGATCGGGACTTTCTGACCGTCCCGCTTGAAGCACCAATAGGTCCAGCCGTTGCAACTGGGCGCGCCTTCAAGATGGGCACCAACCTGATGTATTGATCCTTTGACATCATCGCCGATCAATGTGCCATCCGCCCGCACTTTGGCCTTGTGGCGGTTATTTATCGAATAAAGCTCATCTCCGGGGTTCAGCATGCCGCGCTCAACCAGTTGGCCGAACGGTACACGAGGCTCAGCCCGCTTGCTGGCAGAGACTTGCAGGCTTTCCTTGTCGAATCTGCGAATTTTTGACAGGCGTTTCCTGGCAACGGCGCGGTATTCCGCCTCACGCTCAATTCCAATAAAATCACGCCCCAGTTTCTTGGCAACGGCGCCTGTTGTTCCGGTGCCAAAAAACGGATCAAGCACCACATCACCCGGATTGGTCGTAGCGACCAGAACCCGGTGCAGCAGGCTTTCGGGTTTTTGCGTCGGATGGGCCTTGTCGCCGGATTTATTCTTGATGCGCTCGTGGCCTGTACAAATTGGCAGAACCCAATCAGACCGCATTTGGATTCCTTCATTCAGGGCCTTCAGGGCCTCGTAGTTGAATGTATATTTGCTTGCTTCCTGCTTGGAAGCCCAGATCATGGTTTCATGCGCGTTGGTCAACCGCTTGCCGCGAAAATTCGGCATCGGGTTGGACTTGCGCCATATGACATCGTTCAGAATCCAGTAACCGGCATCCTGCATGGCCGCGCCCACGCGAAAGATGTTGTGGTATGAACCGATCACCCAAATTCCACCATGCGGTTTCAGCAGACGGCGCGCCGCTTTCAGCCAGTCTCGGGTAAAACGGTCATAAACTGCAAAACTGGAGAACTGATCCCAGGCATCATCTACAGCGTCGACTTTGGAATTGTCGGGGCGGTGCAGATCACCGCGCAATTGCAGATTGTAGGGGGGATCGGCAAAAATCAGATCGACAGACCCTTCGGGAAGGCTGTTCATCACCTCAATGCAATCGCCGTCAATAATTTCATTAAGGGGCAGCCTGGCCACCTCTTTGGCTTTGGTCGTTGTCGTCATTTTCTGCCTCTGTCCCGGAGCTTTGTGCGCCTGATTTGTTTGAGACAAGCATGATTCATTGCTGATTCGACGTCAAATTCTTTTTTGAATCAGTTACTTACAGATTTTTCTTGATACAAGATATTGTGGACCGGCTTGAAAGAACGCCTATGGTGTGGGGTTACCCCCAGATTTTGAAGAGCATCCATGTGCATTTTTGATCCGTATCCGGCATTGGTTTCCCATCCGTAACCGGGGAACTGTTGCGCCAAATCCACCATGATCCTGTCACGGCACGTTTTTGCGACGATTGAGGCCGCACAGATTGACAGAGATTTACCGTCACCGCCGATAACCGCTGTTGCTGGAATTTCCAAATCTTCGGGAATCATATTGCCGTCAATGAAAACATGGTCCGGCTTGCATTTGAGCCCGGCCACCGCCCGAACCATTGCCAAATGTGACGCGCGCAGAATATTGATCCTGTCAATCTCTTCGACGGTTGCATGCGCAATGGAAACCTGCGCCACCAAATGCAGACATGCTGACAATTCTTCGCGACGCACTCTTGTCAGTTTTTTTGAATCATTCAGCCCGTCCGGAATATTATCCGGATCCAGAACGACAACTGCGGCTGTTACAGGCCCGGCCAGCGGCCCCCTGCCAACCTCGTCAACACCTGCAACAATGCCGGCGCCATTGGCAAAGGCCTTCAGTTCAAGGGCAAAATCAGGCAAGCAGGGTTCCATACAGATAAATGGCCTGTAACGGACCGCGACTGCAACATGAAAAGGGCGGAAGGAGTGGGAACACAAACTCCTTCCGCCAAAGAGACACCCGTAAGCGCGGAAAGGGCGCCTCTCATTCTGTACGCGCTTAGCGCGAAATCGGTTCGATACGGTAGCCGCTGTTCAGCAGGCAACGGCGGCCATAGCCGGTACGCTGACGTCCGTTGGCACCCCAGAAGATACGTTTGCAACTGCGCGGCAGTTGGATGGCGCCAACCCGGTTCTCAATGCAGCGTTTGCCCAAAACGCGATACGCCCCGCGATCTGAATCCACCCAGCGCACACATTGCAGGGGTAAGGTATTGCCATAATAGACATTCGGCTGCGGTGCTGGCGTTGCTGCGTGGCGCCGGCGGCGTTTCTTGTTGTTGTCACTTATGACCTTTCCCAGCAACAGAACGCCGGCGATCACCGCAAGGGTTCGGGCTGCGTCTTTGCCTCCGGCCTGCGCCGGGGTAGCGCCAAGGCCGGCAACAGCTATAGACGCGGCGGCGAGTACGGCGACAAGCTTTGATGTAGTGCGGCGGGGCGTGTGATTTGTTTCAAGGGTCATGGCAGTTTCCTTTCATCGTGGACCGTTTATCCGACAGGCGAAACATGTGCCTGATTGCCGGGTGGCGATGTGGGAACTGTGCGGCAAATGGTGAAAGTTAAACAATATCGGCCGGATGTTATCGGATAACAGGCTGCCCGCAGACATGAGATCAAAGAGTGATATTGAATATCAGGCCCGTTTTGGCCATTGTCGCCACATGATGAAAAAACTTATCCTCCCTCTTCTTGTTGTGGTGGCTGGCGCTGTGGCGGCATCCTCGGCAACTGCGGAATGCTATGCTGATTTCAAAGCCAAGCGCGATAATCCTTTGCGCCTGCAATATGGTGTGATCGAGTTGCCGGATTCGGCATGCAGCAAAGATGCGGCAGCCCAACAGATCGCTTCGCGTATCGGTGCTGATGGTTGGCAGTTGCTAACTGTTTTATCGCTTTTTGGGCCGGAAGGGTTGGAGCAGCGCAAGGCACAGGCCGGGCAGTTTTTCTTGAAATACTGACAATTCAGCGCCGCAGCGTATCGCCATACTGAAGCTTTGGGGTCAACTCGACACGCGTTTCAATATCATGCTCGGTTTCGCCAACCCGTGCCGCAATGATTTGCGCGGCCTTGCGTCCCGTCTCGGCGCGACCAGCGTCCATCGTGGCCAGGCGACGCGGCAACCCTTCCAGCAGTTCCAGCCCGTTGAACCCCGCCAAACCGATTTTTCCCGGCACATCCAGGCCCCGCTCCTGACAGTACAAAAGCCCTCCCGCTCCGATCATGTCATTTGAATAGTACAGGAAATCAAGATCAGGCGAGCGGTTCAGAATCACCTCGGTCATCTCACGCCCTTTGGCAAGGGAGGACCCGCCACTGTACAGTTGCCGATCCACCACGGTCAGACCTGCTGTTGCCAATTCTTTCGAAAACCCGGCGAGCCGCTTTCTTGCGCGGTGGTCCAATGGCATTTTCGACCCAAGAAATCCGATGCGCCGGTACCCTTTATCAATCAGGGCACGCGCCATCATGCGTCCGGCGCGGTGATGGGAAATACCTACGACCGCATCAATCGGATCGCCATCCACGTCCATGATCTCAACAACCGGAACCTGCGCGTTTTTCAGCATCATGCGGGCGGCGTCTGAATGCTCCAATCCGGCCAATATGACCCCGGATGGTCGCCATGAGAGCATTTCAAATAATACGGATTCTTCCTTTTCCGGCAGATAGTTTGTGACCCCGACAACTGGTTGGAGAGGGCCATCATCCAAGACCTCGGAAATGCCGGCGAGGACCTCGGGGAATACCATGTTGGAAAGCGAGGGAATAATCACGCCGACCAGATTCACCCGTTGCGAGGCCAGCGCGCCGGCAATCTTGTTTGGGACATAACCGAGTGTGCGTGCCGCTTCGACAACCTTGGTTCTGGTCGTGTCTGATACATCACCACGATTGCGCAATACCCGACTGACCGTCATTTCACTGACGCCTGAGGCTTCGGAGACGTCTCGCAAGGTAAGAGGGCGGGTCTTGCTGGTGCGGGGTGCGCGTGCCAATCGTCAGTTTCCTAATAATGATGGCTTTTCATTCTTCTAGCGACCATGAGACAGGTTTATCAAGGAAATGATTTTCCTGGTCTTACCTGTCCGTACAATGCCAGGGCTCAGTTCGTGAGAAAAACAGTTGATCTGAACGGCATTTCCCGCGAAAAGCGCCCGGAAGGCCCCGTAGCTCAGCCGGATAGAGCGACCGCCTCCTAAGCGGTAGGTCACAGGTTCGAATCCTGTCGGGGTCGCCACGCCGAGTGATCGCAACACAGCAGGCAGCCTATGCAATGCCATCCGGTCTGCCTTTCCGCCATGCTGGAATGCCCTGCTCGTCTCGCGAAAACCAGCCACCTGCACTTGTGGCAGTTCTGCACAGCTCCTGTTGGCTTTTAGCAAAAGCAAACAGAGGCCACGCAGTGTATGCTTAAGTGACTTCAACAGGAAAGAGACCATGTCGTTCAGGCCAATCAAATCTGTAACCCAATCCGTTGCAACTGTAGAGGGCGCCGGCGTGAAACTGCATCGTGCCTTTGGATTTGACAGCCCGGAATTGTTTGACCCTTATTTGCTGCTTGATGATTTTCGCAACGAAAACCCGGCAGATTACCAACGGGGATTTCCCTGGCATCCACACCGGGGCATCGAAACCATAACCTATGTTCTGACCGGTTCGGTCGAGCACGAGGACAGTTTGGGTAATCAAGGGACTTTGCGCGCAGGATCGGTCCAATGGATGACGGCAGGATCAGGCATCCTGCATCAGGAAATGCCAAAAGGAAATGCACAGGGGCAAATGCATGGGTTTCAACTGTGGGCGAATTTGCCCGCCAGCCTGAAAATGACGAAGCCGAATTATCAGGACGTTGACGGCAAGGACATCCCCGAGATCATTGATGATGACGGCACACAAGTACGCGTTATTGTCGGTAAGTTCTGGGGAAAGCGCGGGCCTGTGGAAGGTATTGCTGCCGACCCGCAGTATCTGGACGTATTTGTACCGGCGCATGTGCGCAAGACCTTCAGGATCGACACCTATCGCCATGCCTTTGCCTATGTTTTTGGTGGCGCGGGGGCCTTTGAAGATGCGGCACCGCCAAGGGGAGTGCTGCTGGAAAAGGAACTCATGGGTGAAGGCATGAATATTCGCGACATGTCGGGAGACCGGACATTGGTCAGGTTTGGCGCCGGTGACGAAATAACCGTTCTGGCCGGGCCCGAGGGTGTTCGGTTTTTATTGATTTCCGGCGCGCCGCTGGAGGAACCGATTGCCTGGCACGGACCGATCGTGATGAACACCCGCGCCGAACTGAGGCAAGCGATCGACGATCTCAAGAACGGCACCTTTATCAAACCGGCCCTTTAGAACAGGAAACCACCATGGGATTGTTGCAGAACGGAATCTGGGTTGACCGCTGGTATGACACCAAATCCAGCGGTGGCCGCTTCAAGCGCACCGATGCACAGTTTCGCAACTGGATCACTGCGGACGGATCTCCAGGGCCAACCGGGGCAGGCGGCTTCAAGGCCGAGGCCGGGCGCTATCATCTCTATGTCTCGCACGCCTGCCCCTGGGCGCATCGTACAATGATCTTTCGCGCGCTCAAAGGTTTGCAGGAGATGATTTCGGTTTCAGTGGTAAACTGGTTGATGGAGGACCAGGGCTGGACATTTCATGACGGCCCAGGCGTGATTGCCGACGCAGTCAACAACGCAGATTTTCTGCACCAGATCTACACGGATGCCGACCCGGAATATAGCGGACGGGTCACCGTTCCGGTCCTGTGGGATAAAATCCAGGGAACGATTGTCAGCAATGAGTCCTCGGAAATTATCCGCATGTTCAACACTGCGTTCAATGACATCGGAGCCTCACCCGGTGATTTTTTCCCGCAGGCGTTGCGCGACAGGATCGATGAGATCAATTCCAGGGTCTACAGCACGCTGAACAACGGCGTATACAAATCCGGCTTTGCGACGACACAAACCGCCTATGAAGAGGCCGTAATTCCGCTGTTCGATACACTTGACTGGCTGGAAGGGTTGCTTGCGCAAGATCGCTATCTGACAGGGTCCGAGTTGACCGAGGCCGACTGGCGGCTGTTCACCACGCTGGTGCGGTTTGATCCGGTCTATGTCGGGCACTTCAAATGTAACCTGAAACGCATCGCAGATTATCCCAACCTATCGAACTACCTTCGTGATTTGTACCAGCACCCCGGAGTTTCGCCGACGGT
>JALSRG010000034.1 GCA_026984915.1 Marinosulfonomonas sp.
GCGCATGAAGAAGGATTGCGACAGGCGCACGCGCCCGAGATTATTCAGTGCGGTAACGGTTGCGGGTTTCCTCATGCTTGCCTTTCAACATGTTCAGTTTGCTTGATCATCGCCAGCCTTGCGAGCTGCTGTTCTGCCGGAGGAATTTGCAACCCGTTGCAACGCGGGATTTTCGGTCGGGTCAAAACCGCCTACATGGGATCGCCCGTTTGGCACGGAAGCTCGGCGGGCGTTTGCCCTGCTGGCTCTGCTTCGGTTCCGCCGGATGCTCGATTGACAGTCTGCATGGCCCGTCGTTAGTCATGCGGGTGAACCGGGAAAAGAGACACCTGTTATTCGGGTTCTCTCCTTACCCGCATTACGGCCAGATAGAGTGCAGGGGCAAAGACGAGGGTGATGATTGTTCCGGCGATTATGCCCCCCATCATCGCATATGCCATCGGCCCCCAGAAAATTTGCCGCGATATTGGTATCAGGGCCAGGCTGGCAGCCGCGGCCGTTAAAAGGATGGGGCGGGCCCGATGGTCAGAAGCCTGAAAAACAGCATCCCATGCAGGCATGCCCGTGGCGCGGAAGTTCTCGATCTGGTCAATCAGGATGATAGCGTTTCGGATCAGAATGCCGGCCAGGGCCAGAACGCCGAGAATGGCAACAAAACCGAGGGGTGCGCCTGACGGGACAAGCGCGGCCACAACACCGATAAGTCCCAGTGGCGCCACGGAGATCGCAATGAGGGTCAATCGGAAACTTTGAGTCTGGATCATGGTGAGTGTAATCATGACAAGGATCATCATTGGCACCACAGCCTTTATAGGTGCCTGGGATTCAGCGCTTTTCTCAACCGAGCCGCCAACAACAACATGGTATCCTGCAGGCAAGGTCGCGTCGAAGGACTGGATCTTTTTGGAAAGGTCAGCGACAATCGTTGCTGGCTGATCCTTGGTGGCAATCGCGGCCTTTACGGTGATGGTTGGCATGCGGTTGCGCTGATGAATAACCGGTTGTTCAGTTTCAAACCGGAAATGGGCAACGCTCGACAATGGTATGGTACCACCGCGGCCGTCTGACATTTGCAGGTTGTAAAGGGCATTCAGAGATTGCCGGGCATTATCGCCTCCTCGCACGACAATATCTATCAGATAGGTGGCGTCGCGCAGGCGTGTTACACGTCGGCCGGAATAGAGCGTGTTGAGAGACAGGGCAATATCGCTGGCGGTAATCCCCAGTTGGCGGGCTTTGTCCTGCAATATGTCGACGCGAATGACGCGCGCCGGTTCGTTCCAGTCCATTACGATGCTTTTCAGGCGTTCATCGGTGGCCACAACCGCAGTCAGGTCGCGTGCAAGGTCGCGGACGGTGGCTATGTCAGGACCGGAAAGCCGGTATTGGACAGGTCGACCAACCGGAGGGCCGATTGCCAGAAGTTTTATATAGGTGTCCACACCGACGAATTTGTCTTCTGCTATGTTTTCCAGATACGTGCGAAGGGCGTTGCGGGCCTCTACTGATTTGGTCTGGATGATGATCTGGCCGGTATTGGGGCCAGGGGGGGGGACGTCGAATGCCAGAAGAAAACGTGGCGCGCCACGGCCAACATAGGCCGTCCAGAACAGGACTTCGTCCCGGTCTTTCAGAAACTCTTCGAAACGTGAAATCTGGGCTGATGTCTCATGGATAGATGCATTTTGCGGCAACGCGAAATCGACGATCAACTCTGGTCTGTCGGAATTGGGAAAGAACTGCTTTTCGACAAATCGCATGGAGTAGATCGAAAAACCGAACGCCAGCAAGGTCAGCAAGATGGTTGCCCAGCGAAACCGCATTGCCTTGCGTAAAATGGCATGGAATGCCCGCCGGAGCATCCCCGGTTCAGGATTGTGATGCGGCAGGGATTTGGGCAGCATCGTCGCTCCGATCAGTGGCGAGAAAAGAACAGCGACAATCCAGGAAATCAGCAGCGAGACTGCGATCACCACAAAAAGTGAGAATGTAAATTCGCCTGCGTTGGAATCGTTGAGGCCAATCGGAATGAAGCCGGCCACAGTCACCAGCGTTCCGGTAAGCATCGGGAAAGCGATTGATGTCCAGGCAAAGGATGCGGCCTTGCGGCGGTTATCACCCACTTCCAGCCTGGTGATCATGGTTTCTATGGTGATCATTGCATCGTCAACCAGAAGCCCCAGAGCAATGATCAGCCCGCCCAGCGAAATGCGCTGGAGCGTGAAACCAAGAACGTCCATTATGACGAATGTGATTGCAAGAACCAGTGGTATGGACAATGTGACAACAATGCCGGCCCGTATTCCAAGGCTGATGAAGCTGACAAGAAGAACGATGGCGACCGCCTCAAAAAGGGCGCGCGTAAAATGCCCTACGGCGTCTTTGACGACACGCGGCTGATCGGCCACTTTGGCGATATCTATTCCAACAGGAAGATTGTTGGCAGCTTTTTCTATGACAACATCCAGCTCTTTTCCGAAATTGATTATGTTGGCGCCTTTGCGCATGCCGACGGAAAGCCCGATCGCGGGCTGATTGTTGTATCGGAACAAAGTGCTGGGCGGGTCCTGGTAACCCCTGCGGATTTTTGCGATATCTGACAAGCGAAAAAACTTGTCGCCTATGCGTAAATTTACGTCCTTCAGGCTCTGAAGATCCGAGAACTGACCGCTCACCCTTACAATAACCTGCTCGGGTCCCGCATCAATGATACCGGAAGGTACAATGGCGTTTTGGGCGGCCAATGTGGCCTGTACGGCCTGCCGGTTTATACCGAGTGCAGCCAGACGTTCCGGCGAAAACTCCAGATAGATGACCTCATCTCGCGTACCAAATATTTCAACCTTCCCGGCATCCTTTAGTTGCTGAACCTCGCGGCGAATGTCTTCAACATGGTCGCGCACCTCGCGAGGTGTGAAGCCGTCAGAGGTAAATGCGTAGATGTTGCCAAAAACGTCGCCAAAATTGTCATTGAATTGAAATCCGGCGAACTCCTGCGGGAACTCGCTACGAATGTCATTCATCATGTTGCGGACCCGCTGCCAGACCAGAGGGACGTTCTTTCCCTTTGTTGTCGGCAGAAGGTCAACATAAACAATAACCTGACCTGGGCGGGTGATCGAGCGCGTTACATCCAGTTCGTCCAGTTCCTCCAGTTTCTTCTCGATTCTTTCGGTTACCTGTGATGCCGTTTCCTCAATCGTTGCGCCGGGCAATGCCGCGGCGATGATCATTGTCTTGATCGTAAAATCGGGGTCTTCTTCGCGACCGATACTGATATACGACATGATCCCGGCCACAAGACTGACCAGCATGAGATACCAAACCAGTGAACGGTGGTTCAGCGCCCAATCGGATAAGTTGAAATGTTTCATTGGCTTACCCGCGGGCCAACGATTTGCCCGTCCTGAATAGAGTGAATTCCCTTGACCAGAATCTCGTCGCCTGTCTCAAGCCCGGAAAGAATTTGTATGCGATCCCCCAGAGTACCGCCTGTTTTGACCGGGATTCTCTGAATTTGGCCTGACGGGCGCTCTATGCGCCAGACAGAATAGGTGTTTCCCGTTTTCAGGAGGGATGAAACCGGCAAGGTAATCTGCCGATCATCCGATCCAACGGGAATGACCTTTACCAGAGCCCCCAACCGGTAAGTTCCGGGAATCCGCTCCGGAGTGAGATGCAAACGCCGGGTCCGGGTGGCACTGTCCGCCACCGGATCGATTGTGGTGAGCTGGGCGCCAGTCTGGATCTCGGGATCTGCCAGTAGCCTTGTGTCAAAGCGGGCGTTTGGCGGCAGCGCCTTTATGTCGGGTTCTGTCAAATCGACAATAATCTCGCGCCCGACAGTGGCCGCAAGCCTGACAACAGGCTGGCCAGCAGAAACAGCCGCACCTGCGTCAGAAAACACAGCGGTAATAATTCCGTCTTGCGGGGCGTGTAAGGTTGCTGATCGTAGCACATCTTCGGCGCGGGCAAGTGTCGCCTGCGCTTGTTTCAGACGCGCCTGAGCAGCAGCCAGCGCACGTTCGGCTTCTTCCAGCCTGGCTTTTTCATCTACACCGCGCGCCACAAGTTCACGGATTCTCTGTACCGCATCTTTTGCGGATTTCACCTGTTGTTCGGCAACAACGACACCGGCCTTGGCAGCCCAAACGTCGGCAGAAATCTTTTCCGGATCCAGTTGGGCCAGAATATCGTCCCTGGCAACGGTATCACCCACGTCAACCGGTCGGGCCGCCAAAGTTCCGGAAAGGGGAAAACCCAGGTTGGTTTCCACACGGGCCTTGACGACACCGACGAAAGACGGCGGGTTGCGCACTGTCGGGCTGACAATTTCCGACACAACCGGGCGCAGGTTGGTTTGTATCTCATCTCCTCCGGTTGCCTGGGCGAACGAAACATCCACACCAACCAACAGAAGGACCAAAGCGACGGCATTGCGCAGGGTGACCATTATTTGATCCTCTCTGCTGGCCGAACTTCTCTTCCGGGATACAACAGATGAGAGCCGCGCCCGACGACCATTTCACCATCGCTCAGGCCTGATTCTATTGTGACAATGCCATCCTCAAACTGTGAAACGGTGACCTGCCTGAGAAAAACCGTAAAATTCGCGGGATCAACGATCCAGACCGCAGTGCCAAGGCGCGTTGCCGTCAAGGCGGTATAAGGCAGGTTGAAATGCGGTGGTAATTTGCGCTCGACGGTACCGCGAACAGCATCTCCGTAGCCGATTTGCGGCGGGGGATCAATTATCCCGACCGTTACCTTAACCGTCCCGGTCTTCGGATCGACGAGCGGTGATAGTTTTCGGATCTTGCCCTTGAATGCAATAGTCGGATTCTCGATCAGCGACAGATTGACAACTATATCGTCGGGGGCTTTTGCCGGGAGGGTTTCCGGGGCGTGAAAAACGGCGTCATAACCGTCACCCAAAGCAAGTGAAATCACCGGAGAGGCCGCACCGACAACCTGTCCCGGGTCGGCGAGCCGTGCCGTTACGGTCGCGTCTTCCGGCGCAAGAAGAATTGTATCTTCCAGCGCTTTTCGGGCACGTTCAAGTTCTGCGCGCGTACGCTCAAGATTTGCCTCGGCAATCCGAAAGCTCCTCTCGGCTTCATCCCGGCGAATGCGTGTTGTTGCACCGCGCGCCAGCAAGGCGTTTTGCCGCTCAAACTCTTCCTTGCGCTGTTTGTAGTCGGCTTCGGCCGCCTGTAATGCGGCCTGTGCTGCCTGCAAGGCCTGTTCCTGCTGCACCGATTCCATTCGGGCCAGTTCGGTCCCTCGCGCAACCTTGTCGCCTTCAGAAACTGAAATTGTCAGAATTCGTCCGCTGGTCGGAAAGGAAACATCCAGAACACTACGGGCGACGATTTCGCCCGTGAACGCGAAGGTCTTTTTCCCCGGCGTGCGCTCGGCCGTCAGCATTTCCACGGCAAGGGGGCGCGGGGCTGGGGGTGATGTTTCGGCAATGGCAAGACCGCCCTTGGCCAGGAATATGGTCAAAAGTGCCAGTGCAAGAAGCCTTGCCAGGAAAGACCTGTTGTTCTTGCTATGAAACATGGAAGGCAAAGTCATATTTGGTTCTCAACAATCGCGCTGTGGCAGGGTAGAGTCGTTACCGGAAAGGTACAAGGGCATAGAACCCCGGCGGACTATCGTTCAAAGGGATCCTCGGGGTAATTTATTTCCGACAGATAGAGCCCCTGGGGCGGACAGACCGGCCCGCAGGCGGAGCGGTTCTTCGCCTTCAGCGCTTTATCCACATCCTCAGGTGCCCATGCGCCTGCGCCCACTCTTTCCAGGGTGCCGACAAAACTGCGAACCTGATTATGCAGAAAGCTTCGCGCCTTGATATGAAAGCGAAACTCATATCCGTATGGGATGGCGTGTCTTTCAATGTTTAGGGCTTCCAGCGTTTTTACCGGTGATTTCGCCTGGCACTGGGCTGAGCGAAATGTCGTGAAATCATGCTTTCCCAGAAGATGCCGGCCAGCAACCTGCATCGCTTCAAGGTCGAGAGAATGCTTCACCTGCCAGACCAGACCATGATCATGCGTTACCGGAGCCCGGCGGCTGATGAGACGGAAAAGGTAGTGGCGCCGAATTGCGGAAAAGCGGGCGTGAAACGCCGTATCGACAATTGCGGCGTCCAAAATGGCAATTGGCATGGGTTTCAGATGATAGTTCAGCGCCTCGGTCAGGCGAAATGTTTCCCAATTCTGCACTAGATCAACATGAGCAATCTGGCCGGTCGCATGGACCCCGGCGTCGGTGCGGCCCGCCCCGAAAATTCCCGGTGCGTCGGGTTCCAGTTTGCGAAGTGCCTCTTCAACCGTCTGCTGCACCGAAGGTTGGTCATTCTGGCGCTGCCAGCCGGCAAAAGGCGCGCCGTTGTATTCTATTTTCAAGGCATAGCGGGGCATGGCTATTGCCTAATCACTGATATCGAGAATGGCAATCCACAAGGGCCATTTCACCACGCGACCATGTGATGCCTTATGGCTATGCAACGTGCTACAGTTGCAAAGAAGAGGCGAAATGACGAAGGAATGTGACATGCATAGGGGCTCTTGCCTGTGTGGGGCGGTTCAGTTTGAGGTGGCTGGTCCATTAACGCCACCAAATGCCTGCCATTGTACCAGGTGCCGCAAGCATTCGGGGCATTTCGAGGCATCTACCGATGTACTGCGAACGGCGTTAACCGTGCGGGGAACAAAAAGTCTTTCGTGGTTTCAGTCCTCAAAGAAGGTTCGTCGTGGGTTTTGTATAACCTGCGGGTCGTCCCTTTTTTGGGACCCGGTTGAAAAAGATTGGATAGCCGTCTCGATAGGGGCTTTCGATCCGCCGACAAACACATCCTTGTCGATGCACATATTTGTAGCAGACAAGGGCGATTACTACGAGATCAGCGATGGTTTGCCACAAAACGATCAATAATTATCTGTAATATAACGGGTTTCGGGCAACACACCTGAGAACTCTGGGCATTGCCTTCTTCTCCACCTATGTTGCGAGGGTAGATAAGCAGGGGGTAAACTTTGGGCCTTGGTGAAATTGCAGATGGTCTGGTGCGCGGCATTGAAAGCATGGGCGTGGCATTGGCCCGCCCGTTCTCTGAATCTGTGATCAGGTTGGGCGTTACCGGTTTGTCACGCGCAGGCAAGACTGTATTCATAACGTCGCTTGTGGCAAACCTGATGAACAGGGAACGCATGGTTCAATTGGTTGCTGCTGCCAATGGAAGTATCCGTGCGGTCTATCTGCAACCCCAACCGGATGATACCGTTCCACGTTTCGATTATGAAACGAACTTGGCTGCTCTGACTTCTTCCAAGCCTCATTGGCCCGAAAGTACGCGTGCAATCTCGGAACTGCGCTTGTCGATAAAGGTGCAGCCTCGTGGTTTTCTGTCTGGCCTGTCCGGACCGAAAGTGGTGCATCTGGACATCGTGGACTATCCGGGAGAGTGGCTGCTGGATCTGTCTTTGATGTCTCTGTCTTACACTGACTGGAGTCTTGCGACCCTTGCCAGAATAGAGAGTCGCAAGAGTGCCCAGGCATTTCTGGAAGAAGTATCGGGTTTTGATGCGCGCGCGAAATTTGACGAGGTTGCAGCGCAGCATCTGGCCCGGTCATTCACCAATTATCTGCGCCAGGCCCGGGCCGCAGGGTTTTCAGACTGCACGCCGGGACGCTTTCTGTTGCCCGGAGAACTGGACGGGTCTCCGGTGCTGACTTTTGCGCCACTGCCACACCCTGGAACTGCCAGCAGGGGCAGTTTTTGGCGCGAGATGGAGCGTCGATTCGATGCTTACAAATCTCAAGTGGTAAAGCCCTTCTTTCGCAGGCATTTTTCCCGCATCGATCGCCAGGTGGTTCTGGTGGATGTGCTGAGTGCCATTCACGACGGCCCCGCCGCAGTAGAGGACATGCGGCGCGCTATGGCGGATATTCTGGGGGCATTCCATCCAGGAGTGAACAGTTTCCTCAGCCGGTTTCTCGGCGGTGTTCGGGTTGAAAAAATCCTGTTTGCAGCGACCAAAGCCGATCATCTGCACCACAGCCAGCATCCGCGCCTGACGGCCATTATGCAGGCATTGGTGCGTGATGCCCGCGACCGTGCAGATTATGCCGGGGCCAGTACCGCGGCAATGTCAATTGCGGCGATACGGGCAACGATCGAAGATACGATAACCCGTGACGGGCAAAAACTGGATTGTGTGCGGGGTACGCTGCTTGAGAGCGGCAAACAGGTTGCGCTTTATCCGGGTGAGTTACCAGATGATCCCAACCAATTGTTGAACCCTGCCCGCGCCGGCGCCGAGAAATGGTTGGACAGTGATTTCAAGTTCATGAATTTTGCGCCACCTGTCCTGCATCTGAAGCCAGGAGAAGGGCCGCCGCATATCCGGCTGGACAAGGCTGCAGAATTCCTGATCGGAGATCGATTGAGATGAATAAGAAATCCAAGCCCGTCCTGATTGAAATTGACGAAAAAGACACGCCGCAATACACGCCGGAAACAGCGCCGCCGTTACCAGAGTCTGTTGAAACAAGAACGGCAATGCAAGGGGCGATTGCAAATGCAGGGCGCCGCTCTTCACGACTTGGCCGCTGGTTTTGGGGGGTGTCAGGGGCAATTGTCAGCTTTGCCCTGTCAATAGCGGCTTGGGACTTTGCGACACGTTTACTGCAGCGCAACCCTGTTTTGGGCTGGATTGCCATTGGATTGATCGGTTTTTTTGTTACCATAGTTTTGCTGATTGCTTTGCGCGAGCTGGCCGGGTTTTCGCGCCTGAGGCGTCTGGACGGGCTGCACAAGGAAGCGGAGGCTGCGATTGCAACGGGCGATTTGACAGCAGCACGGCGAGTCAGCAAGCATTTGCTCCGCCTTTATTCGGCAAGGGACGATTTACGCTGGGCGCTTGAGCGCATTCAGGAACGCCAGAGTGAGATCTTTGATGCGGATGGCCTGATCGCGCTGATGCAATCCGAACTGATGGTGCCGCTGGACAAGGCCGCCTCATATGAAATCGAGGCGGCGGCGCGACAGGTTGCGACGGTCACTGCGATTGTGCCATTGGCATTGGCGGATGTTGTCGCTGCGATGACAGTCAACCTGCGGATGATCAGGCGGATTGCAGAAATCTATGGCGGCAGATCAGGCATGCTTGGAAGCTGGCGTTTGCTCCGCACGGTTTTCACCCACCTTGTCGCGACCGGGGCGGTTTCTGTCGGCGATGATCTTATTCACACTGTTGCAGGTGGCGGCGTCCTTTCAAAGATTTCGCGGCGATTTGGCGAGGGTGTCATAAACGGTGCCCTGACTGCCCGGGTTGGCGTGGCCGCGATCGAGGTTTGTCGGCCGTTACCGTTTGGCACCGGCGGCAAGCCTTCTGTTGCCGGAATCGTAAAACGTGCTCTCGGAGGGTTGTTTGGCCGTTCGGGAAAGCAGGATTCGCCCCCTGAATCCTGAACGCATGCCAAGGGTCATCTGCGATAAAAGCTTTTGCGCGTGATTGGCATAAGAATGGAATCACCGGCTCGCGGGGGGCGAACCAAGGGTGAAAGGTTTTGATGGGTGCCTTTCTTCAACGCAAAGACGGCACACCATCGGCAGGTTTGTTTATATCCTGTACCCCTATCTTCAACCCGCGACCGATGCGATGGGCCAGGGCTGACCATGCAGCGGCGGTTTCTTTGGGCAGGGTAGAGACAAGTGTCTCCTCAAACAGCCGTAGCCAGATGTCGAAATGCTCAGCCCGCACGTTACCAGCCTGCATGTGGGCCAGCATCGGGTTGCCATCATAGCTGCGCTCGAACAAAATGGCATTGCGCCAGAAACAGGCGATCTTGGCCTCATGTTTGGGCCAGTCGGAAATATGACTGGAAAAAATCGGGCCGAGTGTCGGGTTACGTCGCACTGCCGCATAGAACTTGACCATTACCTGTTCGATGTGTTGTTCTGTCACGGGGAAACGGGGTGGTATACCGGCCATTTTCCTATCCTTTCCTGTTATTGCCCGCGTATTCGATGCCAAGCACAGGGCGTCTTCACTGACGGGATTTTCTTGACGTATCTGTGTTTTACGAACGGCCAGAACAAGCGGGGCAAAGTGACACGGCAAAGTGACACGGGCGAAAAACATATCCACCGGTTGCGGTGCTCTCTGGACCTTGATGGCACACGCGCCTATAGATGTCCGCATGAGGTATTCCAAGACCATCTGCATACGAATTATTTGCCCGGCGCTCTGAAAACATGAGACGCCGGGATAAGGTGTGCAACTGCCACACCGCCCTCAGCCCAGTTACCCACATTCTAAGGACCGCCGAAAATGTGCGCCGATACTCCTGAAGCCGAAACTGAATCACACGATTACAAATCCACCTTGCATCTGCCGAAAACCGATTTCCCGATGCGGGCCGGCCTACCCAAACGCGAACCTGGCTGGCTGGAGCGCTGGGAAAGGATCGGCGTTTATGACCGCCTGCGCGAAAAACGGGGGCGCGAAGTTTTCACTCTGCATGACGGCCCGCCCTATGCCAACGGCCATTTGCACATTGGTCACGCACTAAACAAGATCCTGAAGGATTTCATCGTTCGCAGCCAGCAGATGATGGGCAAGGATGCACGCTATATTCCCGGCTGGGATTGCCACGGTTTACCGATCGAATGGAAGATCGAGGAGAAGTATCGCAGCAAAGGCAAGAACAAGGACGACGTGCCGATCAACGAATTGCGCGGCGAGTGCCGCAAGTTCGCCGAAGGCTGGGTCGATATCCAGCGCGAGGAATTCAAGCGGCTGGGTGTAACTGGCAACTGGAACAACCCCTATCTGACAATGGATTACCATGCTGAGGCTGTGATCGCCGAGGAATTCATGAAATTCGTGATGAACGGCAGCCTTTATCGCGGCTCAAAACCCGTGATGTGGTCGCCGGTGGAAAAGACCGCGCTGGCCGAGGCCGAGATCGAATACCATGATCACCAGAGCCATACGATCTGGGTGAAGTTCTATTTCACCAATGCATCCGGCGATCTGGACGGGGCGGCGGCGGTAATCTGGACCACAACCCCCTGGACCATCCCGCAGAACAAGGCCGTGGCCTATAACCCGAAGATTGCCTATGGCCTGTATCAGGTGGAGGCGACCGAAGAGGAAAGCTGGACCACGGCAGGGGACAGGCTGGTTCTGGCCGACACGCTGGCCGCTGAAACGCTGGAAAAATCCCGCGTCACCAAATTCACCCGCCTGCGCGATGTGACAGCCGATGAATTGGCACCGCTGGTCTGCAAACACCCCTTTGCCGGTCTGGAAGGCGCAAACGGTTTCTGGGATTACGAGGTGCCGATGATCGACGGTGATCATGTCACCGATGACGCCGGCACGGGGTTCGTTCACACCGCCCCCAGCCACGGCGCGGATGACTATGAATGTTTCGTGAAACGCGGCTGGACCGACCGGATGACCCATAACGTCAACGAGGACTCCGCGTTTGAGGACTTCGTGCCCTTCTTTGCCGGTCTGCAGGTGTTCGACCGCAAGGGCAAGGAAGGCAAGGCCAATACGGCCGTGATCAACAAGCTGGTGGAGGCTGGCGCGCTGATTGCCCGCGGGCGGGTCAAGCACAGCTATCCGCACAGTTGGCGCTCCAAGGCGCCTGTCATTTTCCGCAATACGCCGCAATGGTTTGTGGCGATCGACAAGGACCTGAATGACGGAATGGACCAGAATGGTAAAACCATCCGTGAACGCGCCCTGACCGAAATCGACCATGTCAAATTCACCCCGCAATCGGGGCGCAACCGGCTCTATTCCATGATAGAAAACCGACCGGACTGGGTCTTGAGCCGCCAGCGCGCCTGGGGTGTGCCGTTGACCTGTTTCATTCGCGAAACCGGGCAGGGGCAGGTGGAAATCCTGCGCGACCCAGAGGTCAACGAGCGCATAGTTCAGGCGTTCGAGGCCGAAGGGGCCGATGCATGGTTTGCCGATGGTGCGCGCGAGCGTTTCCTTGAGGGGGTGGCGGATGCCGACAGTTGGGAACTGGTCACCGATATTCTGGATGTGTGGTTTGATTCCGGTTCAACCCACGCCTTTGTGCTGCGGGACCGCGAGGATGGCAGCCCCGACGGCATTGCCGACCTTTATCTGGAAGGCACCGACCAGCATCGCGGCTGGTTCCATTCGTCACTGTTGCAATCGGTCGGCACCACCGGCCATGCACCCTATCGCGGGGTTCTGACGCACGGGTTTACTCTGGATGAAAAGGGCATGAAGATGTCCAAATCATTGGGCAATACCATCGTGCCGGAAACCGTGGTCAAACAATACGGCGCGGATATTCTGCGCCTATGGGTGGCGCAGGTCGATTTCACCGCCGACCAGCGGATCGGGCCGGAAATCCTGAAAGGGGTTGCTGACAGCTACCGCCGGTTGCGCAATACCATGCGGTTCATGCTGGGATCCTTGGGCGAATTCAAAGCCGAAGATGTGGTGGCCCCGGCCGATATGCCCGAACTGGAACGCTGGGTGCTGCATCGTCTGGCCGAACTGGACCGGGTGGTGCGCGAAGGCTATGCCGCCTATGATTTCCAGGGTGTGTTCCGCGCGCTGTTCGAATTTGCCACGCTGGACCTTTCGGCGTTCTACTTCGATATCCGCAAGGATGCGCTTTATTGCGACGGCGACAGCCTGAACCGGCGTGCCGCCCTGACCGTGCTGGATATGCTGCACCAGCGACTGACAACATGGCTGGCGCCGATCCTGACCTTCACCATGGAGGAGGTCTGGCTGGAACGCCACGAAGGCGATGATGTTTCCGTGCATCTGGAGGATTTCCCCGAAACCCCTGGGGATTGGCGAGATGATGATCTGGCCGCCAAATGGGACGCCATCCGCCGCGTGCGCCGTGTGGTCACCGGTGCGATCGAGATCCAGCGGCAGGAAAAGGTGATCGGGGCGAGTCTTGAGGCCGCGCCGACCGTACATGTGCGCAATGCGGATATGCTGGCGGCGGTGAAATCGGTGGATTTTGCCGATGTCTGCATCACCTCGGACGTGCGCCTGACCGATGATCCGATCCCTGAAACCGCCTTCCGTTTGCCCGAAGTCGAGGGTGTGGGCGTGGAGTTTGAACGCGCCGAAGGGCAGAAATGCCAGCGTTGCTGGAAAATCCTGCCCGATGTGGGCAAGCACAGCCATGCAGATGTCTGCGGACGCTGTGATGCGGCGCTAGGCTAAAGCAAATCAAACGCGGGCCTTGCGAAGGGGCCGCGTTTGCGTAAACGTTGCTTATGTCCGTTGCAACCATAGACACTCCCACCGGCCCGATGACCCTGACCGAAGAAAACGGGGTGATTACGGCTGCGATATGGGGAGGTCCGACAGGCGGGGATGACACCGCGTTGCTGCGCTGTGCAACCACGCAGATCGGCGAATATTTCGCTGGTAAGCGGACTGAATTTGACCTGCCCTTGCGGGTGAAGGGGTCGGAGTTCCAGCAAGCGGTTTGCGATGCAATGCTGGCCATCCCTTTTGGTGAAACCGTGACCTACGGCGATATTGCCAGACAGTTGAACGCGCCCGCGCAGGCCGTGGGGCAGGCCTGTGGCGGCAACCCGATCCCGCTGATCATTCCCTGCCACCGCGTGCTGGGGGCGAATGGTCTGGGCGGGTTTTCTGGCGGTGGTGGCGGCTTGGCCGGTATTGAACTGAAAGTGCAGTTGCTGCGCCATGAGGGCGCGGCGGGGATACTGATTTGACGACATCGGTCTTTCTGATTGTTCTTGCAGCGGCTCTGCTACATGCCTCTTGGAATGCGATTATCAAGACTGGCGGAGACAAGCTGACAGGTTTGTTGATGGTTGCATTGGGTGACGGTCTGGTCGGAATCGTTGTCGCCATGGCGCGCCCTGTTCCCGGCATGGAGGTTTGGCCGTGGATTCTGGCGTCTGGTATCATCCGAACGGTTTATATGCTGTTTCTCGGCTATGCCTATGTGCATGGTGATCTTAGCCGGGTTTATCCGATTGCGCGGGGTGCTGCGCCGCTTTTTGTACTGCTTGTTAGCGGACTTTTGTTATCTGACCAAATCAGCACAAAAGAGTTTGCCGGTATTATTGTTCTGGGAGGAGGTATTCTATTGATGGCGCAAGGCGCCCTGGCCAATGGTGAAAGCCGTCGGCTTTTGCCCTTGGCCGTTGGGTCGGCAATGGCAACAGCGGGGTATTCGATTGTCGACGGAACCGGGGCGCGATTGGCGGGTGACGCCATCGCTTTTGTCAGCTGGGCATTGGCAGTTACAGCAATGTTTTATTTGCCTGTGGTCATCGCGCTGAGAGGAAGATCAGTTTTGCCCGCAGATAAAAGAGCCTGGGGATTTGGCGTTGTGGCCGGAAGCGTTTCATATCTGGCCTACGCGATTGTTGTGTGGGCAATGACGCAAGCCCCGATCGTACTGGTGGCGGCGCTGCGGGAAACCTCGATCTTGTTTGCTGTTCTGATCGGTTGGTTGGTCTTTGGCGAGAAAATGCATAAAAGCAAACTCATTGCAGCCGGACTGATTGTCTTTGGCGTTGCCATCACACGGCTCTAGGGCCTGTTGGTGCTGGACAGAATGTAGTGTGAATGGCAAAAGAATCCAGAAGTTGTGGGTAAACGCCCGTTTTTCGAGGTAAGTGAATGAGGCACAGGAAGGCAAAGGATCTCGTACATTGGGAAAGAAGATACCCTGCGGGACAACGCGGGGGCTATGGTGAATATGTCGACCATATCAAAGCGCTGCGGGATGGTTACTATCAAGAGTTTCTGGACAATAAACGCGAGACACTCCCCTCGGTTGATGAAATCATTGCTGCGTTTGGAGAAGCCCCCCCAGAAGAATTCTCACGGGCATATGATGTGTCAGACCAGGACCTTGAGGGGCGGTTGGAGCACATTCAGCGAAAATACCTGCTGAGGTTCAAGAACATCCGCAGATCCTGGTCCTTGTTATTGCAGTTCATGCCTGAACTGATGAGCAAGAATCGCAGTTTGAGCATACTGGAAATGTCTACAGCGCATGGGGCAACCTTGGAAATTCTGCGCCATTTCGGCCATGTCGTTACTGGCAATGACTACGCGAATTTTCTCGGCCGCAAAGGTGCGGTGGATACCCGGTATCGCAGGTTGAACGAGTTTGATTTGTCTCGGCATATGGACGATCACGGCCTGCAATCCATTTCGGACGATGACGAGACAGGGAACGGAATGATTGATTGGCCCTATCGTCCGATTATCGAAAGCGTAAGTTTGGATGTCGATCTTTTCGATGCCGGTCGTGTTCCTTATCCGTACAAGGACAATAGTTTTGATTGTGTTATCTGCATGGATGCCATCGAACACTATTGCCATCCGTTGGACTGGATGGGTGTGGTTGACGAGTTCACCCGCATTAGCCAACAATCTGTCTTGCTGATCACGAACCCGGTTCAAAAACATCGGCTGGATGATGCGCAATACATGAATGCATTTTATAGCTTTCAGCAAGCTATGCGGCAGTATGACAAACGCGGTTTCCAGTGCATTCATGCCGGCATTCGACGAAATCAGTTGACGACATTCAAACTTGCAAAACTGGCCTGATCCTAGCCATGTTGGCCCATTCGGCGCGCTGGAAAAACCTGTTGCAGGACACCCGCGCTAAGAAGATACAGACTGGTAACGATCAGCCCCCAATGGGCCCAGCTTTGCGGGTGAAAATCAACCCATGCAGCCCAACCTGCAAAGAATGTCCAAGCCAGCGCCATGGGTAGCGAGAGGGTGCGCCAGCGTTCGGTGCGCACCGGGTGGATGAACTTCAGCGGCGTGAACATTGCGGCGGCAAGGATGACAACCACAGCCAGGATTGTCCAAAAACTGGGCGAGAGGGCGAATAGAAC
>JALSRG010000035.1 GCA_026984915.1 Marinosulfonomonas sp.
TCGGCCAGAACATCCGCCAGATCCACATCCCGTGCGGCCAGCATCACCAGCAGGTGATAGAGCACATCTGCCGCCTCATAGGTCAGGTTCTCGCGATCGTCCTTCACCGCCGCGATGATGGCTTCCACCGCCTCTTCGCCGAATTTCTCGGCGCATTTCTCCGGCCCCTTGGCCAGCAGTTTCGCCGTCCATGATGTGTCGGGATCAGCCCCTTTGCGGGTTTTAATCGTGGCGGCCAGTCTGGTCAGAATGCTCATGTCAGCCTCATCGGGATGCCTGCGTTGCTCATGTGTTGTTTGGCCTCGGCAATGGTGTAGGTGCCAAAATGGAAAATGCTGGCGGCCAGCACGGCCGAGGCGCCGCCCAACGTCACGCCCTCGACCAGATGGTCCAGCGTGCCGACCCCGCCCGAAGCAATCACCGGCACCGGCACCGCGTCGGAAATGGCGCGGGTCAGGGGCAGGTTGAAGCCCTGTTTGGTGCCGTCGCGGTCCATGCTGGTCAGCAGGATTTCTCCGGCGCCTTTGGACACCACAAGGCGTGCGAATTCCACCGCATCAATCCCTGTGGCTTTGCGCCCGCCGTGGGTAAAGATTTCCCACTTGCCGGGGCGTACGGTTTTGGCGTCAATCGCCACCACGATGCACTGGCTGCCGAAATGGTTGGCGGCATCGGCAATCACATCGGGGTTGGCCACGGCGGCAGAGTTGAACGACACCTTGTCGGCACCCGCCAGCAGCAGGTTGCGCACATCGTCCGAATTGCGCACCCCGCCGCCGATGGTCAGCGGCATGAAGCATTGCTCGGCCGTGCGGGTGGCCAGATCGAACATGGTGCCGCGGTTTTCATGGGTGGCCTTGATATCCAGAAAGCACAACTCATCCGCCCCGGCGGCATCATAGGCCCGCGCGGCATCGACCGGATCGCCGGCGTCGATCAGGTCAACGAAGTTCACGCCTTTGACAACGCGGCCCTCGGCGACGTCAAGGCAGGGGATAATCCGGGTTTTCAACATGCCCCTGACATAAAACGCCAGAAGCAATGTGACAATGGCAGGATGGGCGGAAAATGTGTTAATGACATGTGAGCTATCCAAAGTCCGGGAGGCAGGATGAACAGTTTGCGCTATTTTCTGGCTGCGCTGGCCATTGGGGCCATCGCTGTCTGGGCATCGGAAAACATGTTCTGGTCGGCCGCCCTGCCGACCCTGACTGCCGAAGAACTGTTCATTACCTGGCTGGCCTATTCCTTTTGCGTGGCCAGCGCCATGAGTGCGGTGTTCCTGACCGGCGTAACAGGGTTTCGCGCGGCCTTTCTGGGCGGTGCGATTGTCGGGTGGCTGGCCGAGGGGGTGATTGTCGGCACCATGTATCAGGCCTTTCCCTTTCAACTGGTCTGGACAGCGCTGGCCTGGCACGCGCTGATCAGTGGCGCCGTGGTTTTCGGGCTTGGCCGCGGCTCTGTGCATTGGCCGGTTTCGCGGCAAATCCTGGTCTGGCTGGCGGTGGGGCTTTTTGCCGGCCTCTGGGCCCAGTTCTGGCCGCTTGAGCGCACCGACCTTCCGGGAGGGCAGGGGCTGTTCCTCTACCTTCTCGGTTTCGGGGGGCTGGTCCCCGTCGCGCATATCGTGCTGGACCGGCTGACACCGCTGGAATCGCCGCCGCGCCTGGTTCTGGCGGTTGCACCGGCTCTGCTTGGCGTGCTGTGGATCATGCAAAGCCTCGGCACGCCTTCGGTTTTGCGCCTGGCCCTGCCGGTCCTGCTTTTACTGACCGTCTGGATGATGAAGCGGCTTGGGACGGGGCGGGGGCTGATTGACCTCGGGTCGCCAGCACCAAACCCGGCGCGTCATTTCCTGTTCTTGCTGGCACCCTTCACAGCTGCAATGCTCGCCACGCTGGGCTGGGGCCGTTTGGGTGGTTTTGAGGCAAATGTTCTGATAGCGCTCACAACCGGGCCGGTGTCGTTGCTTATCTATCTGTGGCTGCTTTTCCGATCAATCCGGTCTGGGAAAGCCCGGAACTGACAGGGTTTGTGTCAGCGCCATTGGCGGTATCCTGCTCTTCTCACGAGAATGTGAGCCATTCTGCTTTGACGCGGTGCCCTCCGGACCTCTACTTGGGGGTACGCGCTCGCCACCAACGGAGAATATAATGAAAAAACTGTTGCTTACCGCCGCTTTTTGTAGCGTTGCATCCCTTGCTCCGGCCGAAATCATCAAGGTCGCCAGCCCCTATTCAGTGGATGAAACGCTGGACCGTCTGACGGGGGTTGTCGAAGGGGCCGGTGCCAAGGTCTTTGCCCGGGTGGAACATGCCAAAGGTGCCGCCAGGATTGGTGAAAAACTGGCACCGGAAGCCTTGCTGATTTTCGGCAAGCCCGAGGTGGGCACACCGGCCATGCAGATGAATCCGCTGGCCGGCCTGGTTTTGCCCGCGCGTGTGCTGGCCTATCAGGACGCCGACGGCAAGGTCTGGCTGGCTTATGAAAACCCCGCTGATATGCTGGCGCCGTTTGACATTCCGTCCGATGCGCCGATCGTGATGAAGCTGACCAAGGTGCTGGGTGCGCTGACCGGCAAGGCCGTGGCCGAATGACCTGCGCCATCCCGGGCTTGCCCCGGGATCTGTTTGAAAAGGCAAGGCCCCGCATCCGGTGCGGGGCCTGCGTTATTTTCCGGCAGGGAGTGGTTATTTTCCGTGACCTGCCCCCAGTAAACCGGGCCGTTTGATAGAAGAGTCTGTTCGCTTAGTGTTCATGAGAACGAGGAGAACAGAGAATGCGGAAGTCACGGTCTAGCGAAGAACAGATTGTCAGGATTATTCAAGAGTACGCGGCGGGAGCGAAGGTGTCAGATCTGCGCCGCAAGCACGTCATGTCGGACGCCACTTTTTAAAATGGAAAGCCAAGTATGGCGACCTTCAGGTTTCTGATGTCAGGCGTCTGAAAGACCTTGAGGACGAAAACAGCGAGCTGAAGAAGCTTCTGGCAGAACAGATGCTTGATAACGCCGGGCTGAAAGACTTTCAGGCAAAAAACTTCTGACGTCGCAAGCCGCCGAGAAGCTGTCAGGGTGCTTTGCCGTGGCTATCAGTTTTCAAAACGGCGGGCCTGTGGGCTTGTCAGGATTTTCAGATCAAGCAACGATTGCAGACGAAGGCCGGACCGGCACGCGCGGCTGCGTGAGCGGCTGATCGCGCTTTCCGGCAATCACCGGCGCTATGGCATCGCATATTGCATGCCAAACTTGTTCGCGAGGGTTTTCGGGTGAACGTAAAAGTGGTGGAGCGGCTTTACCGTGAAGAACGGCTGGCCCTGCGCCGTCGCGAACGCAAGAAAATTTCCAAGGGCGTGCGCGAGGGTGCCATCGTCATTTCCTTGCGGATCGCGTCAAGCGCAACCTTGCCTTGAATTCAGACGGGTGGTTCTTTTGTTTCCTCATTGTGAATCG
>JALSRG010000036.1 GCA_026984915.1 Marinosulfonomonas sp.
CCAGCGCCGGCACGCGGCCCAGTGCCAGTTCCATCAATGGTTCGAAATGGTCAAAGTTGCTGTCCAGCAGCGTATAGTGGAACCCCTCGGGGATGCCGTCCACCGCCCAGGGGATGGGGTTGGCCTCATAGCCGCCCATCACCAGCCCGCCGACCTCTTCCTTGTAATAGGTCAGCCGATCAGGGTCGCGCAGGGTGGGCAAATCTTTAGGCATGTCCTTGATCGGTTCGGTCACCATATACTGGTGCTCCATGCTGACCAGCGGGATGTTGACACCGAAACGGGCGGCAAAGCTGCGGCTCCATTGCCCCGCGCACAGCACCACGGTTTCGCATTCAACCCGCCCCAGATCGGTGATCAGCGCGCGGATGCGGCCCTTGTCGATCTCAAGGTCCGTGACCTTGCAATCCTCGAATATTTGTGCGCCCGCCATGCGTGCACCCTTGGCCAGCGCTTGCGTGATGTCGGACGGGTTGGCCTGCCCGTCGGTCGGCATAAAGGCAGCGCCGACCACATCGTCCACATTCATCAGCGGCCACAGGTCTTGCGCCTCTTTCGGGGTCAGCAGGTCCATTTGCAAGCCAAAGGAACGGGCGGTGGTGGCCTGGCGTTTGACCTCGGTCCAGCGTTCCTGATTGCAGGCCAGCCGCAAACCGCCGTTCATCTTCCAGCCGGTGCCAAGGCCCGTTTCCGCTTCGATGGTGTTATACAGCTCCACCGAATAGCCCAGCAGTTGGGTGATGTTGGCGTTTGAGCGTAATTGCCCGACCAGACCGGCGGCGTGAAAGGTGGTGCCCGATGTCAGTTTCCGGCGTTCCAGCAACACGACCTCGATGCCCAGTTTCGCCAGATGGTAGGCGGTGGAGCAGCCGACGATACCGCCACCGATAACGACAACACGCGAGGATTTGGGCAGGGGTTTCATACAGGTCTCAGCTTTGCTTGTAAGTGTCATAGGCACGCTGGAAACGGCCAAGGTTTTCAGCGGTATAGGTGGCGTAGTCAATGTCGAGTTCCGAGGTGAGTTCCGAGACCATGCTCCACATGGATTCGCGCAAAAGCGACGCGCATTTCATCGCGTGATAGCGGTGCAGCAGATCATCGGTGACCTGTCCGTCAAAATAGAGGTCCAGCATGGTGGCCTCTTGATCCTCGGTCAGGGAATTGTTGCTGGCCAGCCCGCCCAGATCGAACAGCGGTGAATTGAAACCGGCGTAATCCCAGTCGATCAGCCACAGGCGTTTGCCATCATCCAGAAAATTCGCTGCCATCAGGTCGTTGTGACCAAAGACGATTTCGACGGGGCCGACAGCGGCTTCCAGATCCTCGGAAATGGCAAGATAATCATCCAGTTGCGCGGCGTAGTTGCTGTTACCATCGCGCAGGGTCGCAGTGTAATCGCGGATCACATGGAACACCCAGAAAATCAGCGCGGGGCCGCGGAAATGTTTGGGGATTTCGTGATGGCAGCGGTGCAGCAGCGGGATGATGCGGGCCAGCATGTCGGGGTCGGCCACGTCGGGTTCGTCCAACGTTTTGGCCTCGATATAGTCGATCACGGTCAGCCCGTCCTCGACATGCACAACGGCAGGTGACAGACCGGCGGCATGGGCCGCGCGGGCGGCAGCCAGCTCGTTGAACCGCAGCAACTGATGCTCGGGGATGTCATCACCAAATCGCACCACATAGCGGCCGGAATCATCTTTCACGGCAAAGTTCAGATTGGTGCGTCCGCCGTCCAAAGGCTCGACGTTGATGCCACCCTGCCAGATCGGCAGGGATTTGATGCGTTTCAGGGCGTCTGCTTTATCCATTTGCGCTTTCCAGTCCATATCTGATCCGCGCCGATCTGGCGCTGGCTGTGATAACCCTGTCGGCAATTATCGCGATGAAGGCGATTGCAAAGCCAGCGACCAGCCCGCGCCCGGTATCGGCCTTGGTCAGGGCGATATAGACCTCTTGTCCCAGATCACGGGTGCCCACCAGCGCGGTGATCACCAGCATCGACAGGGCCAGCATGATGGTCTGGTTCAGCCCCAGCAGGATCTCTGGCAGCGCCAAAGGCAGGCGGATGCGGGTCAGCAACTGACGGCGGGTGCAGCCCGAGATCACACCGGCCTCGATCAGCTCCGGGCTGACCGAGCGCACCCCATGCGCGGCATAACGTACGGCCGGCACCAGCGCATAAAGAACAATTGCCAGCATGGCGGTGAAATCACCGATACGAAACAGCATCACCACAGGGATCAGATAGACGAAACTGGGCAGGGTTTGCAGCGTGTCGATCAGCACGCCGATGATCCGCCCGGCGCGCTCATTAACGGCTGCAAGAATCCCAAGGGGAATGCCGATGATGCTGGCAATCACCACCGATGTGCCGCAGAGGTAAACCGTGATCATCGCCTTTTCCCACATGCCGGTAGCAGCGATGAATCCGGCCATCAGCAGGTTCATCAGCGCCAGTTTCCAGCCGCCGAAGGTCCAGCCGATGGCGGTAACCATGGCAATCGCCCAAGGCCAGGGGATACCAAGGAAAAACCGCTTTACCGGCAGCAGGAACCCTTGCAGGAAGAACAGTTTGACCGCCTCGAACTGGTCATAGAAATTGATGTTCAGGTATTTCACCCCGTTGTCCCAGAACCTGCCGGTGGTCAGGGTGGCGGTGTCGGGATAGGTCTGCACGGCGGGCAGGAACAGGCCGACCGCGTATGAGGCCAGCAGGATCGCCAGCACGATCACACTGCGCGGGTGGCGTTTGATCCATGTGTCGCCTTTGGGCGGCGGGGTGAATGTGGTGGCCCGCGCGGCAAAGGCCTGTGACAGCCGGTCAATCGCTACCGCCAGAATGACGATCGCGATGCCCGCCTCGAACCCGCCACCGATGTTCAGGCGGCGCAGGGCGCTCAGCACGTCAAAGCCAAGCCCCCCGGCCCCGATCATGCTGGCAATGATCACCATGTTCAGCGACAGCATGATCACCTGATTGACCCCCACCATCAGGCTGGCCCTGGCTGATGGCACCAGTACCCGCCACGTCATCTGCCGCCGTGTGCAGCCGGACATCACCCCGAAATCCCTGATCTCGGGGTCCACCGCGTGCAGCGCCATGGTGGTGATCCGCACCATCGGCGGCATGGCATAGATCACGGTCGCCACCAGCGCCGACACGGGGCCAAAGCCGAACATGAACAGGATCGGCACCAGATAGGCGAAAATCGGGATGGTTTGCATCAGGTCCAGAACGGGTTTCAGCAGGCGTTCAAACGACCGGTGGCGATAGGCGGTGATGCCCAGCAACAGCCCGCCCGCAACCCCGATCGGCACCGCGATCAGCACCGAGGCCAGCGTCACCATCGCGCTTTCCCATTGCCCGAACACCGCCAGATACAGGAATGCCGCACCAACGATGGTGGCCAGCAGCCAGTCGCGCGCATAATGGCCCAGCGCCACCACCCCCGCCGTGACCGCGATCCAGCTGACGGGCGGCACGATCTGCACCGCACGGCGCCCGTGCCCCTGCACAAAGCCTTCGGCCAGCAAAGCGCGGGCCAGGTTGTAGGGTTGCTCGATCAGCCAGCTGATGCCACGGGTGAATTCGGTAAAGGTGAACAGGCCAAAGGATGCCTCCTCGACCAGCCATTTCATCGCCGCCGATATGCTGTCTTTCAGCGGGATCACCCATGCGTCGGGGTATTGCATGGCCCAGCCCAGACCCGCGGCTTCCAGCCAGCCCCTGCCAAAGGTGGCCAGCAGCCATGTCAGGACAAACAGTCCCGGCCAGACAACGGTTCTGGGGGAAGCCCACGCCATCTCAGGCCTCGTTCCTCACCAGCACGTCAATCACCCTTTGTGCATCAATCGCGCCAACCGGTTGACCGGTATCATCAATCACTTTCAGGGGTTTGCCCGCCGCAATCACATCTGCGGCCACTTCGGCAATTTTCGCCTTGACCGGAATCCCGCTGCCCTCTCCGGCAGCGCCCTTCTCCATCACCGCCCCCACGCTCAGCACCTTGTCGCGCGGCACATGGCGGGTAAATTCCTGCACATAGTCATCCGCCGGGTTCAGCACCAGTTCCTCGGGGGTCGCCACCTGAATGATGCGGCCGTCCTTCATGATCGCGATGCGGTCGGCCAGCCGGATGGCCTCGTCAAAATCATGGGTGATAAAGACGATGGTCTTCTTCAGCATCCCTTGCAGGCGCAGGAATTCATCCTGCATCTCGCGGCGGATCAGCGGGTCCAGCGCCGAGAACGGCTCGTCCAGAAACCAGATTTCCGGCTTGACCGCGAGTGAGCGCGCAATCCCGACCCGTTGCTGCTGCCCGCCCGACAATTCGCGCGGAAAATAGCTTTCGCGCCCTTTCAGGCCGACCAGTTCGATCACCTCCAGCGCGCGGGTTTGGGCGGCCGCTTTGGCCTGCCCCTGAATGGTCAGTGGAAAGGCCACATTTTGCAAAACCGTCAGATGCGGCAACAGGGCGAAGTGTTGAAACACCATGCCCATCTTGTGCCGGCGCAATTCAATCAATTCGCGTTCGGACATCTTCAACAAATCCTTGCCGTCCAGATAAATCTCGCCAAAGCTGGGTTTGATCAGTCCGGCCAGCAGGCGCACCAGCGTCGATTTTCCCGACCCCGACAGGCCCATGATGACAAAGATCTCTCCCTCGGCAATCTCCAGAAAGGCGTGCTTTACCGCGCCGATCATGCCGAAACCTTGCAGCACCTCTTCTCCCGGCGGAAAAATCTCCGCCCCGAAAATATGGCCTTTGGCCTGGTCGCTGCCGCCATAAACCTTCCACAGCGCCTTGCACGAAAGCTTTGCCGGATTTGTCATGCCTGTTATTCTGCCCCTGTTCGGACGGGGCCGGACAATTCCGGCCCCGTCATTTTACTGCGCAATCCAACCCTGCCAGCGGGATTCATTGGCGTCCATCCATGCATTCACAACGTCATCAACAGATTTGCCTTGCAGATCGACGTCACCAACCATGGCGCTCATCTCGTCGTTGTTGAGCGTATAGGCCTTGATGATCTTGTAAGCACCGGGCCATTTATCCTTGATCCCGGCCCAGCCGGCTTTCCAGATCGGACCGCGCGGCTTGCCGCAATCATAGGCCTTGTCCGGGTTCACCCCCCAAGCGGGATCAGAATAGCATTCCGGCGTATAAGCCGGGAATTCGACGAATTCACCTTCGTATTTCGCAGGGGCCCAATGTGGCGTGTAGATCCACAGCATGATGGGCGCCTTGCGTTGATAAGCGCTTTCCAGTTCGGCGAAAAGCGCGGCATCGGTGCCGGCATGCACCACCTCGAAAGGCAGTTCCAGCGCCTCAACGCGTTCTTCATCAAACCCGCCCCACGTAACCGGACCGGAAACATAGCGCCCTTTGGGTGCGGTCTCGGGGGTGGAAAACGCTGCGGCGCATTCATCGCTTTTCAGGGCCTCCCAGTTCGGCAGGCCTGGGCAGCGCTCTTTCATATAGAGCGGATACCACCATTCCTCGATCGCCTGCATTCCGCTTTCGCCAAGATTTTCAACCTTGCCGGTGGCAACCGCCTCGTTCAGGGCTTCCTGGCCAGTGGTGGCCCAGATTTCCACCGCAAGATCAAGATCACCGGTTTTCAACCCGGCAAATTGCGCGATGTAATCGGCCTGCACATAATCCACGTTATAACCGGCTTCCTCCAGCACCGCCCCCATGATGTGAGCATTGATCAACTGGCCTGACCAGTCATGCAATGTGATCTTTATCGGATCCTGCGATTCCACTTCCGCAAATGAAACAGTGGATGCAAACGCACTCATGACAACCCCTGTCAGGGCGCCTTTCAAAATATGCCGCATGGGGCACCTCCCGTGTTGTTTTGTCCTGGCGGGATTCGCCCCGCCTTGACCAAAGCGTGAGCAATAATCCGGCATAGGTCAACAAATTCCTCGTCTTTTTGTGGTTTTACTTGGGTTTTTGTTGGCTTTTGCTGTTTTTATCCGTAACTTGACGGAAATTTCACTAGCCCGGACCAGATCAGGAATGAAAATTTCCTCCCTTCCCTCCAATCACCGCGAACAGGAAATTCTGCGGGAATTGCGCCTTGCCGGTGGCTCTTGTCGCATTGGATTTCTGGCCGAGCGTCTGGGGGTTTCCGATGAAACCGTGCGGCGCAACATCAAGACCCTGCAGGCCAAATCACAAGTGCGCAAGGTTCACGGCGGGGTTTTGCTGACCAAGGATCTGACCCTGACGGAACAACCCTTCCACAACAGGATGGAGCGCAATGCGAGCGCAAAACGCCGGATCGCTGCAAAATTCGCCGAAATGATCTCTGACGGCGATTCTCTGTTCCTTGATATCGGGTCAACCACCGCCTATGCCGCCCAGGCGCTTCAGGACCACCGCAATCTGTACGTTGTCACCAACTCACTGGCGGTCGCCAGCACCCTGGCAACCCGCAACAACAACCGGATCTTCTTTGCAGCCGGTGAACTCCGCAATCATGACGGCGGGAGCTTCGGGCTGGATGCCATCCAGTTTGTCCGCCGGTTCAATGTACAGTATGCGGTTTTCTCCGCAGGCGCCATCAGTGCCGAAAACGGCTTTATGCTGCATGATATCCAAGAGGCAAATCTGCTACAGGAAGCCGTGCCACGGGCACAAACCCGCATCGTTCTTTCCGACAGCAGCAAATTTGGCGTGCGGGCCCCGATCGTCATCCCCGATCCGTCCGTCTTTGACATTCTCATAACCGATTCTGCCCCCACAGAAGCGGTCACCGAGATGTTGGACAAAAACGAAATTGTTCTGGTCGAAACCGGCCCGAACCACAAAGGCGAATAATATGCAATCCTATCTGAACACCATCCTCGAAATCACCGCACGGGCCGAGGCTATCCCGAAACGCTATTTCCGCCAGACGCTGGATATCATCCACAAGGGCGACGACAGCCCGGTGACGGTGGCCGACCAGACCTGCGAGCGGATGATCCGCGATGCGCTGGCACAGCATTTCCCCGACCATTCCATTCTGGGCGAGGAATTCGGGCTTGATGACAAAGGCGGCGATCTGTTGTGGATCATTGACCCGATCGACGGCACCCGCAGCTTCATTTCGGGGATGCCGCTATACAGCATGCTGGTGGTGTTGCTGCAAAACGGGGTGCCGAAACTGGGTGTGGTGCGGATGCCGGAACTGGGCGAGGTTTTTACCGGCGGTACGGATGGGGCAGAAATGAACGGAGAGGCGATTTCCACGTCCGATGTCGTAACCCTGAAGGACGCCTTTCTTTATATCAATGACGGCAACAAGATCGCACTGGATACGCCGGACCTGTTCCGGCGTCTGTGCCTGTCGGGGCGTGAGCAGCGGCTAAGTTATGACAGCTACCCGCACATGCTGGTGGCGATGGGCCATGCGGACGCCTGCATCGATTACGATCTGCAACCCTATGATTTTCTGCCTCTGGTGCCGGTGGTCGAGGGCGCAGGGGGCGTGATCACCGACTGGTCCGGCGCACCGCTGACCTTGCAGTCGGACGGGCGCGTTGTGACGGCAGCAACACAGGAACTGCACCGCGAAATACTGGACTTGTTAGGGGGGTAGAATGGCGGATCATTCAGTGAAACACCTGATCATTGGCGGCGGGATCATCGGCTGCTCGATTGCGTATCATTTGGCCAAACGCGGCGAAAAAGATGTTGTTTTGCTGGAAAAGGCCGCACTGACCGAAGGCGCCACATGGCATGCGGCGGGGCTGGTGGGGCAATTGCGGTCTTCGCGCAACACCACGCGGATGCTGCAACGCTCGGTCGCGATGTATGACGGGTTGCAGGCGGAAACAGGTCTGGCGAGCGACTGGAAAAAAGTCGGCAGCTTGCGGCTGGCGGCGTCCAGGGACCGGATGCTTGAGGCGAGACGCCTCGCCACAATGGCCCGCAGTTTTGATCTGGAGATGAACATCATCACCCCGGACGAGGCCAAGGCGCTGTTCCCCTATATCGACACGAAGGGGCTGGAGGGGGCCGCGTTCATCCCCTCCGACGGCCACGTTGATCCGGCGGGCCTGTGCCAGTCGATCGCGGCGGGCGCGCGCCTGCACGGGGCCACGTTGAAACAGGGCATAAAGGTGCTGGATTTCATGGTTGCAAAGGGCCGCGTGACCGGGGTGATCACCACGGACGGCACATACGCGGCCGAAACCGTCACCCTTGCCTCGGGCATGTGGAGCCGCGAGTTGGGCGCAAAGCTGGGCTTGCACATTCCGGCCTGTGCTGTGGAACACCAGTATATCGTCACCGAACCTATTCCCGATTTCCCCGATGACCTGCCCACCCTGCGCGATCCCGACCGGCTGGTTTACTACAAACCCGACGCCGGCGGGCGGCTGGTGATTGGCGGTTACGAGGACGACACCCTGCCCTTTGGCGAGGCCGGCATCCCCGGTGATTTCGTGCGCCAGTTGCTGCCCGATAATCTGGACCGGTTCGCGCCGCTGGCCGAAATGGCGGCGCAGGTCACGCCGGTGGTAAACGAGGTCGGCATCCGTCAGGTGATCAACGGCCCGATCCCCTATTCGGCGGATGGCGATTTCGTGATGGGGCCGGTGCCCGACTTCAGCAATCTGATGCTGGCGACGGGTTTCCTGTATGGCATCGCCGCAGGTGGCGGGGCTGGCGAAATGATCGCCGAATGGCTGGTCGATGGTCGCCCCTCGCTGGATTTGTGGCCGCTGGACAACCGCCGTTTCGGCCCGCACCACGGCACGCGGGCGTTTATGTATCCCCGCGCGGTCGAGCATTACGCGCACCACTACAAAATGCGCTATCCGGGGTCCGAGGCCGAAGCCGCGCGGCAATTGCGCCTGTCGCCGCTCTATCAGCGGCTAAAGGAAAAGGGTGCGGTTTACGGCAGCAAAAACGGCTGGGAACGCCCGCTGTGGTTTGCACCGGATGGTGTTGCGCCTGTGGACCAGCTGGATTTCCTGCAACCTGGCTGGAAGAAATATGCGGCAGAAGAACAGCACGCGGTACGAAATGGCGTGGCCCTGTGTGACCAGAGCAGTTTCGCGAAATTCGAACTGGTCGGCACGGGGGCGTTGCAGGCGCTGCAACGGCTGGCGGTCTCCAACATGGACAAGCCGGTTGGCAGCGTGATCTACACCCAGTTGTGTAATGATCGCGGCGGGATCGAGGCCGATCTGACCATCACCCGACTGGCGGAAAACCATTTTTATATCGTCACTGGTGCCGGTTTTGGCGTGCATGACAGCGACTGGATCAGGCAAAATCTGCCCACAGATGGCACGGCCACATTGATCGAAGTCACCTCGGCCCGCGCGGTGATCAACATCATGGGACCAAAGGCGCGCGATGTGCTGGCAGCGGCAAGCGAAAATGATGTTTCAAACGGGGCCTTCCCCTTTGCCACCGCCCGCGACATCATCATCGGTGCGGCCCCCGTTCGGGCGATCCGCATCGGATATGTTGGTGAATTGGGGTGGGAGCTTCATGTGCCCACGGAATACGCCCTGCATGTTTATGACCACCTGTGCGAACATGGTGCGGCGCATGGCATCCGCGACATCGGCTATCGCGCGATTGACGGGCTGCGGATGGAGAAGGGATACCTTTACTGGAGCGCTGACATCACCCCGGATCATACCCCGGTCGAGGCTGGTCTGGGCTTTCGTGTGCATCTGAAATCCAAGGGGGATTTCATCGGACGCGAGGTGCTGGAGAAGCAGAAGCGCGACGGGGTAAACCAGCGGTTATGTTGTTTTGTCTCGGATGATGATCTGCCACTCTATGGCGGGGAAACCATCCTGCACGACGGGCGCACCGTATCACTGGCAACCAGTGCGGCCTATGGGGCATCGGTCGGAAAATCCATCCTTTACGGCTATCTGCCCGAGGAACTGGCCCGCGAAACGGCATTTGAACTGGAGGTTTTCGGCAAACGTCAGGCGATCACCTGTATCAAGGCACCGGCTTACGATCCAGAAAACACATGTCTGAAATCCTGAAGGGGGAAGGAACATGACGCAAGACAAAGAGGCGATTCACAAAGCATTGCAGAACCTGCCGCAATTTGCCGGCGTCACGCCGGACAGCTATCGGGCAACACGGCTGGGCGGGTTGACGAACCTTGTCTACCGGATCGAAACCGGTCGGGAAAAACTGGTTCTGCGCATCCCCGGCGAAGGCACCTCGGAGTATATTGACCGCGCTATTGAACTGCATAACGCGCGCGCGGCACAGGCCGCCGGTGTGTCGCCACAAATCCTGTGGGCCGACGAACAAAACGGGGTGATGATCAGCCGCTGTATCGACGCCGAAACCATGACCCCGGCGCTGTTCAAATCCCGCCGGGGCGCGCCGGCACGTGCCGGGCAGGCGCTGGCGAAGCTGCATGATTCCGGGCAGGAATTCCGCTTTCGGTTTGAACTGTTTGCGATGATCGACGATTATCTGAAAATCCTGACCGAGAAGAACGCCGCATTGCCCGAGGGCTATCATCAGGTGGTTGCCGCAGCCGAACCCGTCAAGGAGGTGCTGGAAAACAACCCCGCCGACCTGGCCCCGTGCCATTGTGACCCCTTGTGCGAAAACTTTCTGGATGACGGGCAGAAGATGTGGGTGATCGACTGGGAATATTCCGGCATGAATGATCCGCTGTGGGATCTGGGCGATCTGTCGGTCGAGGCCGGGTTTACGGATGCGCAGGACATGGAAATGCTGCGCGCCTATTTCGGGGCTGACCCCACGGCGGCACAAGTTGGCCGGATGGTGATCTACAAGGCGATGTGCGATCTGCTGTGGACATTATGGGGGCTGATCCAGCACGTCGACGGCAATCCGGCCGAGGATTTCTGGGCCTATTCGCTCAAGCGGTTTGAGCGCTGCAAGGGTCTGATGCAGGCTGCGGCTTTCGAAAAACATCTTATGGCTGTACGCGACGGATGATCGCTCGCCCCCGTTTGCGCTAACACGGGACATAACTGTCACGTTTCCTCGTAAATGCCTTCAAATGAACGTGAATGTGACTTTTCCACACCCAAATGAAATGTATCGTTTCAATCAGGGTGCTTGTTCTTTGTGTTGCCGGTCCGCACCCGCCGGCTGAAAAAGGGAAACGGAAAAATGGCACATGCTGAGGGGCCACAGGACGCGAACGATGCGGTAAACCGGCTGCTGGAGCCGCGCAATGACACTGCCGGACCAGACACCGGCCTGTCCATGACCGCTGCACCAGCGATCACCCGGACAGACACCAAAACGCAGGATCACGCAAAGCGGGACGAAGCCCGGCAGAAGCCGGTACTGATTACCGATTGGGCCAGCATCTAAGCGGCTGCTGGCCAATAGGGTGCCGGTTTCGAGGCCGCCCGGGGTTTGAGCAAAGCCCTTCTCGGGGTATGCTGTGACAAACCTGCAGGATTTTCACCATGCCCAACCCTGTTTCTTCGATCCGCAATCTTGGCCCGGCCTCTGATGCCTCTTTTGCACGCGCAGGCATTTACAGCGCCGAACAGTTGCGCGAACTGGGGGCTGATGCGGCCTATGCAAAACTGCTGGCAGCAGGGACACGCCCACATTTCATCGGTTATTATGCCATGGTCATGGGGCTGCAGGGGCGGCCATGGAATGACTGCCAGGGAGAAGAGAAAAAAGCCCTGCGCAAGAGCTTTGATCATCTGAAGCAACAGGCGGCCAGTGCCGACCCTGAAAACAAGGGCCGCTTGCATCTGGAAGCGGCCCTCGATCAGATTGGTGTTATCGAGATTCGGAAAAATGCGTCTCAGCCAACTATTTCCAGACCGGAAAAGAAATAAGCGATTTCTACGGCCGCCGTTTCCGGAGCATCGGACCCATGCACCGAGTTTTCCCCGATCGACAAGGCGAATTCCTTGCGGATGGTGCCCTCTGCCGCTTCGGCCGGGTTGGTCGCCCCCATCACTTCGCGGTTTTTCGCAATGGCATTTTCACCTTCCAGAACCTGCACGACAATCGGTTCACTGGCCATGAATTCGCAAAGTTCGTCATAGAACGGGCGCTCCTTGTGCACCGCATAGAATTCGCCGGCCTGATCCTTGGTCAGCTTGATGCGCTTTTGCGCAACGATACGCAGGCCAGCATCCTCGAATTTCTTGTTGATGGCGCCGGTCAGGTTGCGTTTCGTGGCATCGGGCTTGATGATGCTGAATGTGCGTTGGATGGCCATGGTTTACTCTCTCTCTCTTTGCTGATGCGGCGGGCCCTGCCCGGCGCCGGAAAATTCGCCGCCCTGCTAACACGCCTGCCCGCACTTGAAAAGCGGCGATTGACCTCGCCTGCCTCTTGCGTCAGAGAGCCCCCATGCTGAAGATTCAGGACATAAGCTATTCGGTCGAGGGCCGCCCGTTGCTGCAAAATGCCAGCGCGACCATTCCGGCCGGGCACAAGGTTGGTCTGGTCGGTCACAACGGCAGCGGCAAAACCACGCTCTTTCGGCTGATCCGGGGCGAACTCAGCCTGGAAGGTGGCGAAATACGCCTGCCGTCGCGCGCCCGCATCGGCGGCGTTGCGCAAGAAGTGCCCTCATCAGAAACCTCGCTGATTGATACAGTCCTGGCCGCTGACACCGAACGCACACAGCTCTTGGCCGAGGCCGAAACGGCCACCGACCCCACCCGTATCGCCGATGTGCAGAACCGCCTGGCTGATATAGATGCCTGGTCGGCCGAGGCGCGGGCATCGGCCATTCTGAAAGGGCTGGGCTTTACCACAGCGGAACAGGCCATGCCCTGCTCGGCCTTTTCCGGCGGCTGGCGCATGCGGGTGGCCCTGGCGGCGGTGCTGTTCAGCGCACCCGACCTGCTGTTGCTGGACGAGCCGACGAACTATCTCGATCTCGAAGGCGCGCTGTGGCTTGAAACCTATCTCATGCGCTATCCGCACACGGTTCTGATCATCAGCCATGACCGCGGCCTGCTGAACCGCGCCGTGGGCGCAATTCTGCATCTCGAGAATCGCAAGCTGACACTGTATCAGGGTAACTATGATACCTTTGCCCGCACCCGCGCCCAACAACGCGCTGTGGCCGCTGCCGAAGCAAAGAAACAGGAATTGCGTCGTGCACATCTGCAATCTTATGTGGACCGGTTCCGCTATAAGGCAAGCAAGGCAAAACAGGCTCAGTCCCGGATCAAGATGCTGGAAAAGATGGCGCCGATCACTGCGCCGGATGAAGCCCGCAAACACATATTCACCTTTCCAAACCCGGAAGAGTTGTCACCGCCTATCATTCATCTTGAAGATGTATCGGTCGGTTATGGCGGCAAACCGGTGCTGCGCCAGCTGGATTTGCGGATTGATCAGGATGACCGGATCGCCCTTCTGGGCCGAAATGGCGAGGGAAAATCGACGCTTGCCAAACTGCTTTCGGACAGGCTGCCAGCGATGGGCGGGCGGATAACACGCGCCAATAAACTGCAGGTCGGCTATTTTGCCCAGCACCAGACCGACGAACTGGAGGTTGATGAAACGCCACTTCAGCATCTGCAGCGCGTTTTACCGGATCAGCCACCATCGCGGCTGCGCGCCAGACTGGCCGGGTTCGGCCTGGGACCGGATCAGGCGGAAACAGAGGTCGGGCGTCTTTCCGGCGGCCAGAAATCCCGCCTGTCATTGTTGCTCGCAACCCTGGATGCGCCACATCTGCTGATCCTGGACGAGCCCACGAACCATCTGGACATTGAAAGCCGCGAAGCGCTGGTCGAGGCGCTGACCGCCTATAGCGGCGCCGTCATTCTGGTCAGTCACGACATGCATTTGCTCAGCCTTGTGGCCGACCGGCTGTGGCTGGTCAAGGCGGGCCGTGTCCGCGTCTGGGAGGACGACCTGGAGGCCTACCGCAAAGACCTTTTGGCAGGTGATCCGGCGGAAAAAAGGCGCGCCAGACCGAAACTGCCGGCACGCCAGACCACACGTGAAGAGCGTCTCGCGCTGCGCGCCGAGGTGCGAAAATGCGAACAACGGGTAGAAAAACTGAACGATATGCGCGATAGATTGGCCGCAAAGCTGGCGGACCCGGCCCTGTATGACGCCGAGGCCGGCAATCAGGCAGAGCCCTGGCAGAAAAAATATGCCGAAGTGATGAACGGGCTGGACCGGGCCGAAGCGCTGTGGCTGACGGCGCTGGAAAAACTGGAGAAAGCCGAGGGGGCAAAGAATTAGTCATGGATCACGCGGCCATTGTTGCATCCTTTGTTACGCTTTTCGTAATCATTGATCCGATCGGTCTGGCCCCCATTTTTGTTGTGCTGACCAAAGGGATGACAGTCAGCCACCGGCGCACCATTGGCCTGCGGGCCTGCGTTATCGGCTTTGCCCTGCTGACCATGTTCGCCCTGTTTGGGGAATCGCTTCTGGGGTTTATGGGCATTTCCATTTCCGCATTCCGGATCGCCGGCGGAATACTTTTGTTTCTGACCGCGCTTGACATGCTGTTCGAACGGCGCACCAAACGGCGCAAGGGGCAGGCAAATGCCAACGATGACCCATCGGTCTTTCCGCTGGCAACACCGCTGATCGCCGGGCCCGGAGCGATAACAACCATCATTCTTCTGGCCGGCCAGACGGGTGATGACTGGGCCGCCTTTATCACGATCATGCTGGTTTTGCTGGGGGTCATTGCATTGGTACTGCTGACATTTCTGGCGGCCGGGCTGTTTGAGCGCGCATTGGGGGAAACCGGAACGAATGTTATCACACGGATATTGGGCATGCTTTTGGCGGCCCTTTCCGTTCAGTTTGTTGTGGATGGTATCACAACACTGGTCAAAGCCGCTGCCTGACCTCTCCACATTCTGGCGACATTTCCTATATCATTGTAAGATCGGAACAAAAGGAGCCACCGTTGACCGGAGATGAAATTGCCCAGCTTTCCTATCTGGCGCTGCTGGGGACCGCAGTTGCCGGATGGTTTTTCATGCAGAACCGGCAAAGCGTCAGCAAGCTGAGCCAGCAGGCTGTCATATGGGGACTCATTTTTGTCGGGGTCATTGCCAGTTATGGTTTGTGGTCAGATATTTCCGAGCGGACCCTCATGCAGCAGAGCTACAAATCCGACACCGGAGAGATCCGCGTGCCCGTGTCAAAAGACGGGCATTATTATCTGACGTTGCTGGTCAATGGGATACCGGTCCGGTTTGCGGTGGACACCGGCGCAAGCGAAGTGGTTCTGACCAGAAAGGATGCAAAACGCATCGGCTTGAATCCGGAAAGCCTGAATTACATGAATGCAGCCCATACAGCCAATGGAATCGTATATTCTGCCCCGGTACGGCTGAAGACGGTAACGCTGGGACCGATTACGGATACGAATCTGCGGGCCGAGGTCAATGCCGGTGAAATGCGTGATTCCCTTTTGGGCATGACCTATCTCAGCCGGTTTGAGAACCTGTCTTTCAACCGTGGCTTTCTGGTGCTCAAACGATAAGGAACCTGCCGGGAACAAATCAAGTATGGGGCCGCAAGGTAAATGAGGACAG
>JALSRG010000037.1 GCA_026984915.1 Marinosulfonomonas sp.
GGAAAAACTTCATAACCTCCTGTAAACACATGATATATTTCTTCATAAAAGCTTAATAAACTCGATTGTCAGAGGTTTTGCCACAAGTTTGTACCTGTTTTACGGTTAACAAACTGCGGAAAAACTGGCCATTGGCGCATTAATTTGCGAAAAGGGCGTAACAATAACAACGGGGCAGAGCAGGATCCGCATGAAGCGGCGCTTCGTCATAGGCATTATCGCGGTGATCGTTGGGTTTACCGCTCCGGTTTTGGCTGAAGCGCCAAAGCCCTATCCTGATTTTACCTTTAGAAGAGTGAAACCTCCGAAAAAAGGTACGACCCGGCGCATTACCATTCAGATTGATCCGGAAGCCCAGCGCGCCCGGCTGGCCGCAACAGCCACTGGCGACCGACCGCAGGAAAAGGCTGCGGATACCCGGATTGAAAAAGATGAAGATTCCGGGATAGCCAAGATCCCGGCATTGACAGGGCTGGAATGGTATTGGGCCGGGGTGTCGCCAAAACTGGAAGATTCCGGACCTGGCAGACTTGCAACCGCGCTTGAGCAATTGAAAAACGCGCCAGAAGGCAAGGCGGTACCTGTTCCCCGATTGCAGATGTTGCAGGACATTGCGGCCAGACATGGGGCGGATATTCTTTCTGCGACTGTCGGCACCAACGTCTCACCAGCCTTGGTTTTGGCGGTGATCGGCGTGGAATCGTCCGGCAAGATCGATGCGCGTTCCGGAGCCGGGGCCCAAGGCTTGATGCAGTTGATGCCGGATACGGCCAAGCGATTTGGCGTGGATGACTCTTCTGCTGCATCTGACAATATAAAAGGTGGTGTTGCCTATCTGGATTGGTTGATGAAAGAATTCAACGGTGACATTGTTCTGGTTCTTGCAGGATATAATGCCGGCGAAAATGCAGTTAAGGACAACGGGGGGGTGCCGCCTTATGCAGAAACACGTGCGTATATTCCAAAAGTCTTGGCCGCATGGACTGTCGCGCGGGGGTTGTGCCTGACGCCACCCGAACTGGTTAGCGATGGTTGCGTTTTTGCGGTGAACAGGAGTGCCTCGAATGGCTGACAACAAACCGTTGGTTCTGGACGTGGATGGAACATTTCTGAAAACGGACATTCTTTATGAATGCTTTTGGGCCGGGCTCGGCCAGAATCCGCGTGAGACTCTGAAGGCGGTCTTCGCCTTTGCAACGGATCCTCCCCGGCTCAAACGTCGCTTGGCAGAGTTTGTTACCCTGCGTACCGACCTGTTGCCAACCAATCCAGATATGCTGGCCCTGGCCCAGGAAACGGCGGCACAAGGGCGCGAGGTCGTTTTGGCCTCGGCCTCGGATTTCGAAATCGTGACACAGCTGGCGCAGAACTATAAGCTGAGTGATACCGTTTTTGCCTCCGATGGAGAAATCAACCTGAAAGGAGAAGCCAAAGCAAAGGCTCTGGTTGCGGCCTATGGCGAAGAGGGATTTCATTATGCCGGAAACGACAGATCCGACCGGGAAATATGGAAACATGCGGACGGGGTGATCATGGTGGGAGATCTGCCTGCAATTGATCAGTCTTTGACTGCATCCGGGAAAAACATAGCAAAATATTCTGGCGGCTGGAAAGTCAAACAACTGATCCGCGCTTTGCGGCCGCATCAATGGGTCAAGAATGTTCTGTTATTTCTGCCAATGCTCGCGGCACATGATTTCAGGCTTCACACCCTGCTCCTGGTTCTGTTGGGAATAGCCGCATTCTCCGCAGCGGCTTCTTCAATATATATAGTGAATGATCTGCTGGATCTTGAGGCAGACCGCCTGCATCCAAAGAAAAAGAACCGCCCGTTTGCCAGCGGGGCCGTACCGATTAAAATCGGGATGGTGGCCTTTGTGGTTCTGGCGCTGATTGCTCTGGGTATTGGCGCGTTTCTCGGAGGTGGGTTTTTACTCGTCATTGTGGTTTATATGCTGCTTTCGCTTGCTTACTCGCTAAAGCTCAAGAGGATGCGTTGGGTCGACATTGCCACGCTGGCCAGCCTCTATACCTTGCGTGTGGTTGCCGGAGCAGAAGCCAGCCATGTCGAGGCATCGGTTTTCATGCTGATTTTCATCTTTCCGGTATTCATCGCACTGGGCTGCGTAAAGCGCCTGACCGAACTGACCCTGGCAACATCGGATGAACGATTGCCAGGGCGGGGCTATGGACGTGCTGATCGTGACGATCTGCTCAATGTTGCCGGCATTGGTATCGCCGGCGCGCTGGTGATCTTTTTCCTCTACAGCTTCAGCGAACAGGCTGTGGCGCTTTACCCGACACGCTGGCTTTTGTGGGTGGCACTGGTCCCGCTGGCTTGGTGGCTCATTCGCATGGTGCGTTTGGGCTATCAGGGAAAGCAGGATTACGATCCGATCGTTTTCGCCATGAGCGACAAGCGCGGACTGGGCATTATCATGCTGACGCTTTCACTGATGTTCTATGCGGCCGGCCTTTGGCAGCAATGGTTTGCCCTTCTCATGCAGTGATGTGATTCAGATGTCGGCTTCTCTTCCTCTTTCCGGAGTGCGGGTTCTGGATGTGGCAACGTTTATTGCCGGACCATCCTGTGCAGCGCTGCTATCCGAGTTCGGTGCCGACGTGATCAAGATCGAACATCCGGCAGGCGGCGATCCGCTCCGCCGTTTGGGAACCGCGAGCGGGCAGGAGGGGGCTTCGCTCTTGTGGTTGAATGAAGGACGCAACAAGCGGTCGATCACGTTAAATCTGAAAGAGGAACGCGGCGCCGAACTGTTCAGGAAACTGGCAGCAAAGGCAGATGTTGTCTGTGAAAACTTTCGCCCCGGTACTCTGGAAAACTGGGGGTTGGGATATGCGGAACTTTGCACAGCAAATAAAGGCCTGATCATGCTGCGGGTGTCGGGATACGGGCAAGACGGGCCGTATCGGGACCGGCCCGGGTTTGCCCGCATCGCCCACATTTAGCGAAGAGCAGATTGTCGCGATCATTCAGGAATATGCGGCCGGGGCGAAGGTCTCGGAGTTGTGCCGCAAGCACGGGATGTCGGATGCGACTTTTATAAATGGAAAGCTAAGTATGGCGACCTTCAGATTTCCGATGTAAGGCGGTTAAAGGATCTTCGGTCTTTTCGGATTGGCGGAAAGGCAGGATCGTTGTAGTTTCTTTCATGGCGTATCACTCCTTGTGAGGTTCTGGCAGACTTTGACACCCGCCACGATACGTCGCCTTCAAATTTCAGCCATCACCCAAATTCATGCATAACTCCAGTTAGATCGTTTATGACACTACCTCGATTTCAGAAATCTTAATATCAATAATTTCAGGATCAGGGTGATCATAATAGTCCGTTAGTCTTGCCCCGGCTTTCAATCGTTCCAAGGCCTCGGGCCCA
>JALSRG010000038.1 GCA_026984915.1 Marinosulfonomonas sp.
TCATAGCCCCAGTACCCCATGTGCAAACCCGGCGGCCAGCATGACCACCACAGCCGCAAGCAACCCTGCTATCACGTCGTCCAGCATGACGCCCAATGCGCTGTGTTTGCGGTCAGCCCAGCCTACCGGCCCCGGCTTCCATATGTCAAAAACCCGGAACATCACAAATGCCGTTACCCAGCCCGGCCAGGGAAAAACCCAGGCATCAACCCCCGCGTGCCATAGCCCGGCCGAAACCGGCAAGAGGGCGATCCATTGGCCGACAACTTCGTCAATGACGATCTCGGACGGATCATGATCTGCCTGACCGTCGGTCGCGCTGGCAGTGGCCCACCAGCCAATAAAGAACACGGCAACCGTCGCCAGAAGAAACACCGGAAAACCGAAAACAGCGTGCAGCAGATAGCCCAGAGGAACCGCTGCCGCCGACCCCCAGGTGCCCGGTGCCGGGCGCAGCAGGCCAATACCAAAGACGGTGGCCAGCAGCCGGCTCATGATTTCACCAGCGTGACAGTCGCCATGGCGGCAATGCCCTCGCCGCGCCCGGTAAAGCCCAGCTTTTCCGTGGTCGTCGCCTTGACGCTGATCCGATCCATATCAACCTCCATGATACCGGCGAGTGCCGCGCGCATTTCCCCGGCATGCGGCCCGATCTTTGGTGCTTCGCAGATCAGCGTGACATCCGCATTCCCAAACCGATAGCCCCTTGCTTGCACGCGCGCTACCGCATGGCCGAGAAACAGATCACTGGCGGCATTTTTCCATCTGGCCTCGGATGGCGGAAAATGCTGGCCAATATCGCCTTCGGCAAGGGCGCCAAAAATCGCATCGGTCAGCGCATGCATTCCAACATCCGCGTCTGAATGGCCCAGAAGGCCATGGCTGAAGGGCAGGGTGACTCCGCATAATGTCACGGAATTTCCTTCGCAAAAGGCATGAACGTCGAAACCGTTGCCACAGCGTATATCCATTGAATGCCCCAGTATCCGTTCCGCGCGCTGAAAGTCAGACGCATAGGTGATTTTCAGGTTCGTCTCTTCGCCTTCAATGATGGCGACGTCAAGCCCTGCGGCAAGGGCAACCTCGACATCATCCGAGGCGCCTCCGATGTGGGCGGCATGCGCGGCCATTATCGTTTCGCGCTGAAACCCTTGCGGTGTCTGGGCCCGATACAGCCCGTCACGCGGAACACAGGCGACCACCCTGTCATCGGCCCCTTGCCACAAGGCATCCGAGACCGCCAGGGCCGGAGCGGCGCCGCTGTGGGTCTCGAGGGCTTTGACAACCTTCGAAATCAAGTCCTGTGTCACCAGCGGGCGTGCCGCATCATGGATCAGCACCTTTTGCGCGCCTTCTGCCGCCGCGATTCCGGCAAAGACGGAATCGGCGCGGGTTTCCCCGCCGCTGACACAATGCACCGCATCGCCGCAATGTGGTTTGATCCGTTGCGCAAACAGCGCCAGATCGTCACTGTTGACGACAACAATGATCTTGCCGATCTGCGGATGTCTGGCGAAGACTTCGATAGACCGCGCCAGCACAGGAATGCCGGCCAGTTGCTGATACTGTTTCGGCAACGGCCCCGCCGCGCGGCGCCCGCGCCCGGCGGCAACAATGATCGCGGCAATAGTCATCTGTCATCTGCCTCTTTCAGCAACCTTTCCTGTTTAGGCTTTTTGTCATTGCGCTGGCAATGGCCAGAACGCCACGGGACCAGCACAGCAGAAACCTGCCCGCCCCAAGGGAATTGCATTTCATCGCGACTGGCTTTAGCAAAGAAAAGTTGCACAAGGATTAGGCATGTGACCATTAAACTGGCAGATATAAGGCTGGCCCCTCCGGTTTTCCTGTCTCCATTGGCCGGAATCACCGATTTGCCGTTCAGGCGGCTGGTTGCCCGTTTCGGGGCCGGGCTGGTGATCAGCGAGATGGTGGCGAGTCAGGAAATGGTGCAGGCCAAACCCGGTGTGCGCGAACGGGCCGCCTTGGGGCTGGGGGAGGATGATAGCACCGCTGTTACCGCTGTGCAGCTTGCCGGGCGAGAGGCACACTGGATGGCCGAGGCGGCGCGGATGGTCGAGGCAAATGGGGCGCGTCTGATCGATATCAACATGGGGTGTCCTGCCAAACGCGTGGTCAACGGCGCCTCCGGCTCGGCGCTGATGCGCGATCTGGACCATGCGATCGAACTGATCAGCGCTGTTGTCGGTGCGGTTGAAATCCCCGTTAGCCTGAAAACCCGCCTGGGGTGGGATGTGAACTCGCAGAACGCTGCGCAACTGGCACGCCGGGCGCAGGACGCGGGGGTGCGGATGATCACGGTGCACGGGCGGACGCGGTGCCAGTTCTATAAGGGGCGTGCAGACTGGGCGGCGCTGCGACATGTGAAGAACAGCATCAAGGTCCCGCTGATTGCAAATGGAGATATTGTCTGTACCGACACGGCCAGACAGGCGCTTTCCCGCTCCGGGGCTGATGGTGTCATGGTCGGGCGCGGGGCGCAGGGCGCGCCCTGGCTGCTGGCCGAGATTGCCGCCGATGTTTACCAGACGCCTGCCCCGAAGGTGCCGTATGGGCGCGATTTCGCGGATATGGTGATCGGGCATTATCAGGATATGCTGTCCTTCTACGGAAAAAGCCTGGGCCGGCGGGTCGCGCGCAAGCACCTTGGCTGGTATATGGACCGGGCCGGGACGCCAGCGCCGTTGCGCAAATCAATCCTGACGGAAACAGCTCCCTGCCGTGTGATTCAGCGGCTGCCCGATGCCCTGATCTGCGGGCCAAACCAGAGAGAGGCGGCATGACGGGCCTGTCGGCGATGGAACGGCCCCTGTGGGCTGCATTGCCTGTCCCGGCTTTTCTGCTTGATGCACAGGACAGGTTCGTTGCGATCAACCCGGCCGCAGAAGGTTTTTTGAACCGTTCGGCAAAATCGGTAATTGGCAGACAGCTTCATACCCAGTTGCAGATTGATGCGCCCTTGCGCGAAAGCCTTGCACGCGTGCGCAAAGGCCATGCAACGCTGTTCATCAATGATGTGGCGGTTGCGACACAATTTCAGATGCTGGCATCCTGCAATATCCAGATTTCATCGTATTCTGCGGATAACGGCCCTGCCGGGCAATTGCTGGTGCTGATGTCTCCACAGGAGGGAGTGGACATCAAGAATGCAGGACAATCCTCTAAAAAGGCAGCGAAAACTGCAATTGGTATGGCGGAAATCCTGTCGCATGAAATCAAAAATCCCTTGGCAGGGATAACGGGCGCGGCACAACTCCTTGCCATGAATCTCAACAAGCGGGACCAGGAAATGACGGATCTGATCGTCAGCGAATGCCGCCGGATTGTCACGCTGCTGGATCGCGTTGATCAGTTTGGCAATCTGCGCCCCCCGGATTGCAGGGCGGTCAATCTGCACGATGCCCTGGACCGGGCCCGTAAATCGGCGCAGATGGGGCGGGCCGCCCATATGCGGTTTGTCGAGGATTATGACCCATCGCTACCGCACACCTGGGCGGATGCCGACCAGCTTCAGCAGGTATTCCTGAATCTGATCACCAATGCGGCACAGGCCGCCGGTTCCAGGGGGGGCACCATCACCCTGCGCAGTTTCTATGAACATTCATTGCGCCTGCGCCGGCGGGACGGGCAGGGCGATGCGCTGCCGCTGCATGTGGAGATTGCCGACGACGGCCCCGGCCTGCCCGATGACATCGCGGAAGACGTTTTTGAGCCCTTTGTTTCGGGGCAGGAGAACGGAACCGGCCTGGGGCTGGCGCTGGTCTCAAAGATCATTGCGGATCACGGGGGGTGGATAACGGTAACATCCAACCCCGGAAAAACGGTTTTCCGCCTTTCCTTTCCGGTTGCTCCGAAACAGGCGGCCGATGAAAATTCCGGAGATTGAACATGGATGGCACGGTTCTGGTTGCTGACGATGATCGCACGATCCGCACGGTTCTGACACAGGCGCTGACACGGGCCGGTTGCAAGGTGCATGCGACATCCTCGATGGTGACTCTGCTGCGGTGGGTCGATGAAGGCAAAGGCGATCTGATCATTTCAGATGTCATCATGCCTGACGGCAATGGCCTGCAATCCCTGCCGGAAATCGCTGAGCGCCGGCCGGGGTTGCCGGTGATTGTAATCTCGGCGCAAAACACGATCATGACGGCCATTCAGGCGGCCGAGGCCGAGGCTTACGATTATCTGCCGAAACCCTTTGATCTGCCGGACCTGATGAAGCGCGTTGCACGGGCGCTGCAGATGAAAAGACGAAAACCGGCCGCCCGTGCGGATATGCCGGATGTTGCCGATGATCTGCCCCTGGTTGGGCGGACTGCGGGCATGCAAGCCTTGTACCGGCTTGTTGCCCGGATCATGAACGCCGATCTTCCGGTGCTCATCTCCGGGGCCAGTGGCACTGGCAAGTCGCTGATAACACGGGCTATTCACGATTTCAGTGACCGGCGGAGCAGGCCCTTTGTCGTTGCTGGCCCGCCTGACCTGGCCGATGTTGACGGCCCGGACAAGGTCTTGGCCCGAGCCCGGGGCGGCTCGATCGTACTGGAGGAAGTTGGCGACCTCAGCCAGAAAACCCAGAGCCAAATCGTCCGTTTGATTGATTCCATTGATGAGGCGGGGCCGCGGATCATGGCAACGACGCAACAGGATCTGGCAAAGGACATGGAAGACGGAAAGTTCCGCGCGGATCTCTATTACCGGCTTGTCGGGGTCACAATCAAAGTTCCCTGTCTGCGTGACCGGGTCGAAGACATCCCGCTTCTGGCCAGCTTTTTCCTTGAAAAGGCGGAACGCGAAGGCGCTGTGCCGCGCCAGTTCAGCGACAATGCCATGGCATTGATGCGCCGTTACAGCTGGCCGGGAAATGTACGCCAGTTGGAGAATGCGGTTCGCCGGCTTGTGGCGACAGGTTCCGAACCGGAAATCCGCCAGAGCGAGGTGGAACAGGTCTTGAACGCCCAGCCGGAAGACGAAACCATACGCGCCAGCAGCAAGACCCAGCATTTGTCCACTTCGGTTGAACGGCATCTGCGCCGTTATTTTGACCTGCATGCCGGTGATGAACCTCCGCCGGGATTGTACCAGCGGATCCTGCGTGAGATTGAGCGCCCGCTGATAGAGCTGTCGCTGGAGGCAACCGGCGGCAATCAGGCACGTTGCGCGGATCTGCTGGGAATTAACCGAAATACGTTGCGGAAAAAGATAACTGAACTGGAAATTCCCGTAACACGCCGGCGAAAGTTGATGTAAAAGCGCAACATTTGCGTGGCCTTCTGGTGCCAGATGGTATAATCATCAAAGCTGAAGGCGCTGTATATGGTGGTTTGGCGTGTGAGCGACACTAGAAACACTGGAAAACAAATAGCGATGCCAAAGCGCACGGCCGCTTGGGAAAAGTTCAACCGCTTGCGGCGACAACGGCGGGTGCAGAACATCGCGACATTGGGGCTGGTGCTGCTGGGGCCGGTGATGGCCCTGTTGACCTATCTGGTTCTCGGCCCGCTTGATCAGGGGGCATCTGCCCCGGCCCTGCGGCTGGTTCTGCTGGCGGATCTTGTCTATGTGCTCCTGGTGGCGGCGCTGGTTTTGCAACGTGTTGCACGAATGGTTGCCGCGCGGCGTGCGCGGTCTGCCGGATCACGGCTGCATCTGCGTCTGACCGGGGTGTTTGCCCTGATCGCGCTGATCCCCACGGTCCTGGTGGCGGTTTTCGCCGTCCTGACGGTGAATGTTGGTCTGGAAGGCTGGTTTTCCGACCGGGTGCGCCAAGTGGTCGGCAATTCTCTGGAGGCGGCTCAGGCCTATGAAAACGAGCACCGCCGCGATCTGGTCAAGGATGCCGAGGCGCTGGCGGCCTATTTGAATGTCGCGCGGCAATCGACGTTCTTTCTGTCTGACAGCGATTTGCGCAAACTCCTGACACAGGGGCAGACGCAAATTCAGCGCGGTCTGAAAGAAGCCTATGTGATCGACGGATCCGGCACGATCCGCGCCCGGGGAGAGCGCTCTTATCTGTTTGACTACGAACAGCCGTCCAAGGCGGAGCTTGCGCAGGCAGCCAACGGGGAAACTGTTGTTATAAAAGACTGGGATAACAACGAGTTCCGCGCCCTTATTCACCTAAAACCTTTTACGGACAGATACCTGTACGTGTCGCGCACGGTGGATGGGAAAATCCTTAGCCTGCTGGATGAAACCCAGCAGACCGTTGCCCTGTATCACCAGCTTGAAAAAGACCGCGGAAAGCTGGTTTTCGAGTTTGGTCTTTTGTACCTCGGCTTTGCGGTGATCCTGATTCTGGCGGCGATATGGCTCGGCCTCTGGTTTGCCGAACGCCTGTCACGTCCGGTCGGGCGCCTTACAGGGGCCGCCCAGCAGGTGGGGGCCGGTGATCTTGACGTACAGGTGATCGAGGACAAGGGCGAAGATGAAATTGCCATGCTCGGGCGCTATTTCAATCAGATGACCCGCCAATTGAAGGCACAGCGTGAAGCCCTGCTGGAAAACACCAACCAGATCGAGCAGCGCCGCCGCCTGTTTGACTCGGTGCTGGGCTCTGTCACTTCGGGTGTGATCGGGTTGAACCGCGAGGCGGAAATAGAATTCGTCAACCGCTCGGCCGAGCGTCTGTTGCGCTTGCCCGGAAATGAAAACGGGCAGGGCAGAAAGATTTCCCAGATTGTCCCCGAATTTTCCGCCTTGTTCGACCGCTTGCAGAACAGCAAGGCGGAAGTGGTGCAGGAAGAGATGAAGCTGGCCCGCGGCGGCAAGCTTGAAAACCTTCTTGTCCGCATCTCCACCCGTTGGAACACGCAGGGACAGCGCGAAGGCTATGTGGTTGCATTTGACGATGTAACCGATCTTGTCTCGGCACAGCGTATGGCGGCCTGGGGGGATGTGGCGCGGCGAATCGCACATGAGATCAAGAACCCGCTGACGCCAATCCAGTTGTCCGCGGAACGGCTGAAGCGCAAGTTCCGGCCGCTTGTCGGGGAGGAGGTCGATGCGCTGGAGCAATATACGGATGTGATTATCCGCCAGACGGGAGACCTGCGGCGCATCGTGGACGAGTTTTCAAAATTCGCGCGTATGCCCGAGCCGGAAAGACGCAGCCACGATCTGAGCCGGATATTGCGCGATGCGGTGGTCTTGCAGGAAAATGCCTTGCCGGGCGTTACCGTCAAAACGGAAATACCCGACCATGAGGTCATGGCCGAGCTTGATGCGACAATGATATCTCAGGCGCTGATAAATCTGATCAAGAATGCATCGGAAGCAATTGAAACCCTTAAGGAAAATGGCGTCCCGGAAAACTATGCCCCGGAAATTCGGGTGCATATGCAGGAATGGGATGACAGGGTTGAAATCCGTATTTGCGATAACGGAATCGGATTGCCGGAAGACCGTGCAAAACTGTTTGAGCCTTATGTCACCACCCGGGAAAAAGGCACGGGTCTGGGCCTGCCCATCGTCAAGAAAATCATTGAAGAACATGGCGGAACGCTGGAACTGGTGGACGCGGAAATTTTCAAAGGTGCGTCACATGCGGGGGCATGTGCCGTGATAAGACTGCCCAGGTTTGAAATCGCGGGCAAACGCAACAACAGAAGAGCAGCGGAATGAGGTGAGTACACAATGGGTGATATTCTGATTGTCGATGATGAACGTGATATTCGTGAACTGATAGGCGACATACTGAAGGACGAGGGGTTTTCCACGCGTCTGGCGGCCAACTCTGATGAATGTATGAACGAAATCAACGCCGATCCTCCGGCGCTGATGATTTTGGACATCTGGCTGAAAGACAGCCGTATGGATGGCATTGACATCCTGAAAACCGTCAAGCGCGATAACCCGGACATTCCCATCGTCATCATTTCCGGGCATGGCAACATTGAAATTGCGGTGGCGGCGATAAAACAGGGCGCATATGATTTTATTGAAAAGCCTTTCAATATTGATCAGTTGATGGTGGTCATACGCCGCGCGATGGAGGCCTCCAAACTGCGGCGGGAAAATGCGGATTTGCGCCGCAGGGATGTCACTTCGGCGGAAATGATTGGTTCAAGTCCTGCCTTCAAGGCTTTGAAAGCACAGCTGGATAAAGTCACAAAATCGAATGGGCGGGTAATGCTGAGCGGTCCTGCCGGTTGTGGCAAGGAAGTTGCGGCGCGCTATATCCATGCCAACTCGGACCGTGCGGCCGGGCCGTTCGTTTCGGTCAATTCTGCGTCGATCGAGCCCGACAGAATGGAAGAAGTCCTGTTTGGCCGTCAAAGCGGTGAACGGGGTGTTGAGCCGGGGCTGCTGGATGAAGCCCACGGCGGCATTCTGTATTTTGATGAAATCGCCGACATGCCGCTTGGCACGCAATCGAAAATCCTGCGGGTCCTGGTGGAACAGCAGTTTCAGCGGGTGGGCGGGGCCGATAAGGTGCGTGTGGATATTCGGGTCATTTCAAGCACAACCAAAGACCTGCAAGAGGAAATGCGGCGGGGGAACCTGCGCGAAGAGCTGTTTCACCGGTTGAATGTGGTCCCGATAGAGGTGCTTCCCTTGTCGGACCGCCGCGAGGATATCCCGGAACTGGCAAACCATTTCATCGCCGAACTGAACCGGACACAAGGCCTGCCGCTGCGGCCGCTGAGCGACGAGGCTGTTGCCCTCTTGCAGACCATGGTTTGGCCCGGCAATGTTCGCCAGTTGAAGAACGTTATTGAACGCGTCCTTATCCTGGGGCCGGAAAGCGGTGCCATCGAGGCAAAGGAATTGCCGGCGGGAGAGGATGATCAGGAAGGCGAGGGGCATGTGGCGCTGTCGCCGGGTCTGGCGACCTTGCCCCTGCGCGAGGCGCGCGAAATGTTTGAGCGCGAATACCTGATCACCCAGATCAACCGGTTCGGTGGCAATATCAGCCGAACGGCAAATTTTGTCGGCATGGAACGCTCTGCATTGCATCGCAAACTCAAATCGCTTGGTATTTCAACGGCCAACCGGTCCGGCGCAAGGGTTGCACAGGTGAACGAAGACGTGGTTAACAAGGTCTGAAGCGGTCTGTCTTCGGTTTGGCCGGACCGCACGAGCGGGTCTGATCGGGGATCTGCGACATCGGGAAATTGCCAGCAGCAAGGATAGCAGGAATGAAAGTCATCATATGCGGCGCCGGCCAGGTCGGGTGGCAGATTGCGCGCCATCTGTCTGGTGAACGCAACGACGTAACCGTGGTGGACAAGAATCCGGACCTTGTGCGCCGGGCAACCGACACGCTGGATGTTCAGGGCGTGGTCGGCTTTGCCAGCTATCCGGATGTGCTGGAAACTGCGGGTGCACGCGACGCGGATATGGTGATTGCCGCCACCCATTCGGACGAGGTCAACATGGTCACCTGCCAGGTGGCGCATTCGATTTTCAGTGTGCCCCGCAAGATTGCGCGGCTTCGGGCGCAAAGTTATCTGACGGCGATCTATTCGGATTTGTACCAGCGCGAACATATGCCCATAGATGTGGTCATCAGCCCGGAACGCGAGGTGGCCGAGGCGGCTTTGCAACGTCTGGCGGCCCCCACCGCCTTTGATACCGAGAGTTTTCTCGGCGGAAAGTCCCAGATGCTCGGCATCCTGCTGGAAGAGGACTGCCCGGTTCTGGATACGCCCCTGCGCCAGTTGACCGATTTGTTTTCAACCCTCACGGCCATAGTTGTCGGCGTGCGCCGCAAGGGCACTCTCTTTACCCCGGAGCCGAATGATCAGTTGTTTGCTGGTGACGAAATTTATATTTTCACCAATGCCGAAGACATGGCCAGAACATTGGAAGTCTTCGGGAAAACGACGAAGAAACAGGATCGCATCGTCATCATCGGCGGCGGGAATGTCGGCCTGGCGGTGGCCCAGGCGCTGGAAGCCAGGGCGCATCGGGTGCGGGCCAAAGTCATCGAGAAAGACCGCAACCGTGCCGAGATTGCGGCAGAAGCGCTCGAACGCACGATTGTGCTGAACGGAGACGGGCTGAGCATCGACCTGCTGAACGAGGCCAACATACAACATGCCGATGCCATTCTGGCCGTTACCGATGACGACAAGACAAACCTGCTGGCGTCGGTGCGGGCAAAGACCGAAGGTGTGCCTCTGGCCATTTCACTGGTCAATGATCCGTCCATGGTATCGTTGATGAATCCCCTGCATATTGACGCCTATATCAACCCGCGTGCGACAACAGTGAGTTCGATCCTGCGCCATATTCGCCACGGCCGGGTGCGCAGTGTCTACTCGATCGGGGATGCAGAGGCCGAGATCATCGAGGCGCAGGTCTTGTCCACATCACCCATGGCGGGCCATGAGATCAGCGACATAGATTTTCCGGAAGGCGTTCGGGTCGGGGCGATCCAGAAGGGCGACAAGGTTATCCGGCCCCGTGGCAGTACCCGGATCGAAGAAGGTGACGTGGTGGTTATCTTTGCCCTGGCAGACACGGTGCCCGAGGTCGAGCACCTGCTGCAGGTCTCGGTCGACTTTTTCTAAACATGCGCAGGATTCGTGATCTTCCGTTTCTGGTCATCCTGATGGGGATAGGGGCATTGGCCATGTATGTGCCGGCCGCCTATGCCTTTGGCCAGCGCGACATGCATGTTGCACGGGTCTTTTTTTACAGCGCCACCCTGTTCCTGATCCTGACGGGCATGATCGGTCTGGCGACCTCCGCCAATCCGAACCGGTTTCCGACACGCAGCCATCTGCTGGCGCTTGTTGGCGCGTTCCTGCTGTTGCCCGTGATGCTGGCGGTTCCGTTTCACCAGGCCGTCGGAAACACAAGTTTTCTGAATGCCTATTTTGAAATGGTGTCCAGCCTTACAACAACCGGGGCAACGCTGTTTGACCCGCCGGACCGATTGCATGAGGCGGTTCACCTGTGGCGCGCGCTGGTCGGCTGGTTGGGTGGTTTTCTGGTCTGGGTGATTGCCATAGCCATTCTGGCACCGCTGAACCTGGGCGGGTTCGAGTTGACCTCGACCGGTGCGGTTGTCGGACGATCCCGGGTTTCCCAGATCAGCCGTGTTGTCGGTTCTGCGGATCGTTTGCTGCGCTATACGCGTCAGTTGTTTCCGATCTATGCGGGGCTTACGCTGGTTCTGTGGGTTGGGCTGACAATGGCGGGCGAGCGGGCCTTTGTGGCGGCGAGCCATGCCATGGCAACGCTGGCAACAAGTGGTATCTCTCCGATTCACGGGGTGGCAGACGGTGACAGCGGCCTGACGGGTGAAATACTGATTTTTGCGTTTCTGTTTTTCGCCGTGTCCCGGCATATGTTTCTGTTTGATCAGGGGAAAAACCAGGGACGGATTCTGTTTGCCGACCCGGAGTTCCGGATGAGCCTTCTGGCGGTTTTTGTTCTGCCCGCGCTGTTGTTTCTGCGCCATTGGCTGGGCGCCTATGAGGTGGATGAAGAACAAAATGTCATGGCGGCGCTGCATGCGTTCTGGGGCAGCGTGTTTACCGTACTGTCATTTCTGACGACAACCGGGTTTGAATCCTATGACTGGGGAAATGTCCGCGGCTGGTCCGGGCTGGAAACGCCGGGGTTGCTGCTGGTGGGGTTGGCATTGGTTGGCGGCGGGGTCGGCACCACGGCGGGTGGCATTCGCCTGCTGCGGGTTTTTGCGCTGTATCGGCATGGGGTTCGCGAAATTGAACGCCTCGTGCATCCCTCATCCGTAAGTGGCAATCACGGCGGGGAAAGGTACATCCGGCGCGATGCATCCTATATCGCCTGGGTTGTCTTTTCGGTTTTTGCCCTTTCGATCGCGGTTTTCATGATCCTGCTGTCCCTGACGGGCCTGGATTTTCAATCCTCAAGCGTGTTTGCCATTTCGGCGGTGACAACAACGGGGCCGCTGGCGCGCGTGGCGGCAGACGCACCGCTGAGCTATGGCGATCTTGGCAGCGGAGCCAAGATTATCCTGGTTTTTGCCATGGTTCTGGGGCGCCTTGGCACATTGTCAATCATCGCGCTTTTGAACCCGGACTTGTGGCGTCGTTAGCAATTGCAGCGTGGCAAAGGTAGCAATGCCATTGTTTTAGGGCTGGAAACTCTGGCCGAGGCAATACATACTTTGTCAAGAAGTGAGAAACCGCCTGCCGGATTATGGGCAGCTAACAAAGAAAAAGGGTGTAAAGCCAATGGCTTCCGACAAACAAAATCTGCAAGATGCATTTCTGAATCATGTTCGCAAAACAAAGATTCCCGTAACAATTTTTCTGATCAACGGTGTAAAACTGCAGGGTGTGATCACGTGGTTCGATAATTTTTGTGTCCTGTTGCGCCGGGACGGGCAATCGCAACTGGTTTACAAGCATGCCATTTCCACCATCATGCCGGGCCAGCCGATCAGCCTTTATGACGGCGAAGAATAGCCTGTGAACCACGAAGTTCAGGCGCCGGTCACCCGCGCCTGGGTCTTGCACCCGGATATCAGAAACGACCGCTCCCGCCGAAACGCGGATGACGCGCTGCAAGAGGCCGTGGCCCTGGCAAGCGCCCTGCCGGATCTGGAGGTTGTTGGCAGCGAAACGGTCGGCCTGCAAAAGATCCGTCCCGGTTTGTTGTTTGGCAGTGGCAAGATACATGAATTGGGCGAACGCTTTGCCGAAAATGAGGTTGATCTTGTTCTGATTGACGGGCCGGTGACACCGGTTCAGCAGCGAAACCTGGAAAAGGCATGGGGGGTGAAGATCCTTGATCGGACCGGGCTGATTCTGGAAATATTTTCCGACCGGGCGCAAACCCGCGAAGGTGTCTTGCAGGTGGAAATGGCTGCGCTCTCTTACCAGCGCACCCGGCTTGTGCGGGCCTGGACCCACCTTGAGCGTCAGCGCGGCGGATTGGGGTTTGTTGGCGGTCCGGGGGAAACGCAGATCGAGGCGGACAGGCGCGCGATTGACGAGGCCATCAACCGCATACGCCGCCAGTTGGCCAAGGTGGTCAAAACCCGCGATCTGCATCGCGCGTCCCGCAAGAAGGTTCCCTTTCCCGTCGTTGCGCTCGTTGGCTATACCAACGCCGGAAAATCCACATTGTTCAATCGCCTGACCGGGGCGGATGTTCTGGTCAGGGATATGCTTTTCGCCACGCTGGACCCGACCATGCGGGGTCTGGAACTGCCAAACGGGCAAGAGATCATCCTGTCCGATACCGTCGGGTTCATTTCCGATCTGCCAACCCAGCTCGTCGCGGCATTCAGGGCTACTCTGGAAGAGGTGCTCGATGCCGATCTCATCCTGCATGTCCGGGACATTTCACATCCGAATGCGGCCGAGCAGGCCGAAAACGTGATGACCATTCTCGAACAGCTTGGCGTTGCCAAAGACGCGCCGATGATCGATGTGTGGAACAAACTGGATGCATTGGCCCCGGATGAACGGCAAGCCGCGCTGGAAAAGGCGCGCAGGCAAGAACATACCGTTGCCATTTCCGCGCTGTCGGGCCAGGGCGTTGATGCTCTGCTGGACGCGGTCGCTGCTGCCCTGAACACGCCGAAATCAGAAACAGAACTGGTGATCCCTTTCAGCGAAGGGCGCAAACGTGCCTGGTTGTTTCAGGAAGGGGTCGTTGAGAAGGAAACCCAGAGCGAAGAGGGTTT
>JALSRG010000039.1 GCA_026984915.1 Marinosulfonomonas sp.
AGGATATCCCCGCCGCCCTTGTCAGCGCCGGATTTGAAGGTATCGTTCTGGGACCGCTGGGCATTGCCCCGCAAATCCCCGACCTGATCGCGCAATCCCTGCGCCAGAACCACCGCCAGAAGGATGCCGCCTGAGATGAGCGACAAGCCTGCGCAACCCTCGCTGCTGAGACTGGGCCTTTACCTGTATGTGTTCGTGATGGCCGCGGTGGCGGTCAACCTGTTCATGCTGTCGCTGGCATGGCAGCGGATCGGCCTGCCGTCCCTGTCGCCCGCCATGTCGGTGCTGATCAGCCTGCCGCTGGCGATTCCCGCCACCTGGCTTGCTGCCCGCTGGGTACGGCGTCTGATGGACGAAGCGGACGGCAAATAGGGCGGTTCAAACCTTAGCCTGCACGGGCTGAAACGCTGCTGCAAAAGGTTTTCCCTTTGGTTTCCTGACACAAAACAAGTTCGATCCCGCCTTTTCAAATAGATAATGGCGTGTAAAAGTCTTCGGCAAAAGGCCCAAACAGGGAAATTTCCCCAAGATACCTGCGGAGTGTTATCTCGTGACAGATCTGATCCTTGGCATTGATGTTGGCACCACATCTGTCAAGGCGGGTGTGGTAGATCCTTCCGGCCGGATACTATCACGGTTTTCGCAAACTTGTTCCACGTCCAGGAAAGCCGCGCGAATTGCGGAACAGGACCCTGATGACTGGATAACCCTTGTTGATATGGCCATAGAATACTTTGCAGCCGACGGGTTTGCACCCCGGATCGGTTGTGTTGGTCTCTGCAGCCAGGTCAACACACATGTTTTTGTTGGTTCGGACGGCGATCCGTTGATACCAGCTATTCTCTGGCAGGACGGCAGGGCACAGCAAGAAGCGCTGTCGCTTGATGCGCGGATAACACCGGCACAGAAATGCGCCTGGTGGGGGGCACCCATGCCGATTGACGCCAGCCACGCGTTGTCCCGTATGTCCTGGGTTGCACGCCACCTTCCAGAGATCTGGGAAAAAACCCGGTGGGTGATGTTACCCAAGGACTATTGTCTCTACAAACTTACCGGTATTCCCTGCACGGATCCGTTGTCCAATATCGGACTGGTCGACAACTGTTTGGAATACATCCCCGAAGTGCTGGATTTGGTTCCGGGGGCCGCAGAACGGGTTTTGCCATTGGTCGGTGCAACCGACATGATTGGTAGAATTGGCAAGGGTTCTGCCCTGGCCGGAGTTCCGGTCGTTTCTGGCACCATGGATGCTTGGGCAGGTCTGATCGGGGCGGGTGGAGTGCGTGAGAAAACTTCCGTCTATTTAAGTGGCACAAGCGAAATCCTGGGGATCGTTTCCGAAGAAGTGGCACCGACGCCCGGTGTTGTCGTTTTTCCGTATTCCAACGGTGTCAGGATACATGCTGCACCAACCCAATCGGGTGGAGATGCAAACCTGTGGTTTTCCGAATTGATCGGGATGGGCCTGGATGCTGTGTCAAATCTGGTGGACCATACACCGCACAGCTCTGCGACACCGCTTTTTCTGCCGCAGCTGGAAGGTGAAAGGGCGCCACTTTGGGACACAGATTTACAGGCCCATTTTCTGGGCCTGTCACGAAGCACCGGCATGGGCGATCTGGCCCGCGCGGTATATGAGGGAGTTGCGTTTTCGGCGCGCCATGCGCTTGAACCGCTTGAACGCTCTTCCAACGTCCAGAGCGACGTCATTTCCTGCGGCGGCGGCGGATTTCGCTCCTCTTCATGGGCCCAAATCCGCGCGGACGTTCTGGGCCGGACCCTCAGGGTATTGGCCTTCAAGGAGCCCGGCATTCTGGGGGCCGCAACTCTGGCGGCTGTTGGTGCAGGAGTTTTTCCTGACCTGGCCGAAGCCGGAAAGTCAATTACCAAGTTCGACCGCATCTATGAGCCGGATGGAAATGCCCATGATCGCTACTCCGAACTTTTTTCGATCTACAAGGACGCCATTACACTCAACGCCGATCTGGCGAAGAGGAAATCGAGGATCTGGTAAAAAAAGCTCAATACCTGTTACAATCTTGTTTCCAAGGGAGAGAACCATGAACAAATTCCAATTTTATTTCGCCGCAGCCATAGCGTTTTGTGCAACTTCAATACAGGCCGAGACAGTTACCGTAATCACCCCGTACCTCGCACAGCCCGGCACCCAGATGTATGTGGAAGGCTTTGAAAAGGAAGCCAAGGCCAAGGGCTGGGATGTGAATGTGGTCGACACCGCTGGCGACGTTGCCGCAGCAATCAGCCGGATCGAAGATGCGACAACCCAGAAAGTCGATGCTATCGTGATAAACGTCGATCCGGCGCAGGTTGCCGCAGGGTTGCAAACCGCCCATGATGCAAACATTCCCGTTGTTGGCATGGATGCGGGGAGTGATCCACTCCTCGCCGCAAATGTAACCTCAAACGGTTATGCAATGGCCGCCGAAACCGCTGTTTATGTCGCCAATCGGATTGAAGGAAAAGGCAAGGTTGTCATGTTTGTTTTTGACGCCTTCCCACCGGTTCAGGTCCGTGGTGTCATTGCGGATGCAGTGTTTGGTAATTTTCCCGATATCGAAGTTCTCGACCGCATAACCCCAGATGTTTCGGACGGTGGTATTGCCGACAGCCGTGCAAAAATGGAGGCGATTCTGGCTGCAAACCCGGAACCGGGAAGCATCGCCGCTGTTTGGGCTGCGTGGGATCAGCCCGCGCTTGGTGCCTTGCAGGCGATTGAAGATGCCGGGCGAGGCGGTGAAGGGATTGTGATTGTCGGAATGGACGCAAACCCGCAGGCGCGTGCAGCGATTGCATCGGGCGGTAATTTCGAAGCGTCCATGGCACAAGATTTTCAGGCCATCGGATCAACGACCGCTGACGTCGTGGGCCGCTTGATAGCTGGCAAGAAAATACGTGCCAAAGTGATCTATGTTCCGACAAAGCTGATAACTTCAGCCAACGCAACCGAGTAAGCTGATCAGTCTCGTAGCGGCTTGCTGCGAGACTGAAACGCCTTTGCGAGTTCGGCAACAAACATGAAAACCCTGAAAATATGCAATATCTCGAAATCCTATCGGGGCGTTCCTGCATTATGTAATCTGGAACTTACCTTGTCCGGCGGCCGGGTTCATGCGCTGATGGGCGAAAACGGTGCCGGCAAAAGCACACTGATCAAACTGCTGGCTGGTGTCATACCTGCCGACAGCATCAAGCTGCTCAAGGATGGGGAACCTGTTTCACTCACCAGCGCGCAGGATGCCCATGCCGCGGGGTTTCGGTTTATTCATCAAGAGCTGAACATCGTGCCGCAAATCTCGGTTGCCGAGAACATTCTTCTGGGGCGCAGGTATCCATGTTGGTTTGGCCCGGCAATAAACTGGAGGTCGCTTGAAAGAAAAGCGCAGGAAGCACTTGCATTTCTTGGCGCAGACCACATTCCGGTAAAAAAAATTGCCGGATCGTTGCCGAGTGGCGACAGAATGTTGGTCAAGATCGCCGCCGCATTTGTCGCAGATAAAGAAGAAGCCACCGCAGATCTGTTCGTCTTTGACGAACCCACGGCCGCGCTGAGTTCTGATGAATCCAGGAAGCTTTTCAAAGTGATTGAGCGCCTGAAAAACCGTGGGGCTGCCATTCTTTATGTGTCCCACAGGTTAGATGAGGTACTGAGCATTTGCGACGACATAACAGTGCTGCGCGATGGGCATCTTGTCTCAACCGGAACGGTTCGGCAAACCAGCAGAAATGCGCTTATCCACGCTATGACCGGCCGCGATGTGAAAGATGCCTATCCGCCCCGGACGTCCCCGATCGGCGTTGCACCTGTTGTCACCGCAAAGAACGTCAGTAACGAGCACCTCCATGGGCTTGATTTCACCTTGCACAAAGGAGAGGTTCTTGGCGTGGTCGGGCTTGCCGGTTCCGGGCAGGGTGAGTTGCTGAGGCTCTTGCTGGGGGATGGTAAACCAAAAAGCGGAACCCTTGCGTTTCAGATGTCTCCCGCACCCGGTTCGCCGAACAATGCCTGGAGAAAAGGGATAGCTTATATCCCGAGAGAACGGCGCGGAGAGGCGTTGATGCTCAGCCTGTCAATTCGGTCGAATATTGTCCTTCCACACCTGGCTCGTTTTGGCTGGCTGGCAAACAAACATGCAGAAACACGAATTGCTGAGGATCTTTGCGAAAAGGTTCGCCTGAAATATGATTCCATTGAACAAACAACCAGCCAGTTGAGCGGTGGAAACCAGCAAAAAGTCATTTTCGCCCGGGCGCTCTTTGGCAATCCCAGCCTGCTTTTGCTTGATGAACCAACGCGCGGTGTCGATATCGGAGCAAAGTTTGACATCTATCAACTTGTCCGGGCACAGAGTGCCAAAGGTTGTGCCGTGGTCTTGGCCTCATCCGATTTGTCCGAAATTCTGGGCATGTGTGATCGGATACTGGTTTTGCAGAACGGTCGGCAGACAGCATTGCTGTCACGAGACAATATGACCAGTGCGGATCTGCTGCAGTATTTCTACACACAAGAAGCGGCCTGACAGGAAAACAGATGATCGAAAAACTGCGCCATTCAGGAACCTTGCTGGGGTTTGCTGCAATAATCATTTTCTTTGCGTTGCGGTTGCCCGACACATTTCTGACCGCAAGAAATCTGATCAACATTTCACAACAGCTCAGCATGCTGACCGTTGTGGCCGCAACCATGACCATTGTCATGGTGATGAATGATTTTGACCTCAGCGTCGGATCAATGGCAAGCCTTGCCGGAATTGTTGCCGCCGTCTTGTTCTCGATGGGATATCCGGTTTGGGTCGGCATTTTGGCAGCCCTTGCCGTCGGCCTTCTGGGCGGATTTTTCAACGGGTTTCTGGTTTCTGTTGTCGGGATCCTGCCATTCGTTGCCACGCTCGGAACGCTGACCATTTTCAGTGGTATGGCGTTTCTGGCCAGCGGCGGAAAGACCATTTACGGCCGCGATATTCCCGCCGGGTTTTCCGGGTTTGCCAGGGCTGGCATTCCTCTGGATTCCATCGGGTTTAGTGGCCTAAAGCTGCCCTATCTCAGCATCACGGCCATCTGCGTTGTCGCTCTGGTCTGGTTTGTGCTGGAACACACCACCTTTGGCCGGCGGCTTTATGCAATTGGCGGCAATATGGAGGCCGCGCACCTTGCCGGTATCAGGGTGAAAAAACTCCGCCTGCTGGCCTTCGGGCTGACCGGCATCGGGGCCGCTGCCGCCGGGTTGATGTACGCATCACGCGTTGCATCCGCCAACCCGACGCAGGGCAGTGGCCTGATGCTTGATGCCATTGCTGCCGTATTTCTGGGCATGACCATGAGCCAGCAAGGCGAACCCCGTGTTCTGTTCACCTTGATCGGTGTGCTGATGCTGGGTGTTCTCGACAATGGCCTGACCCAGATCAAGGTTGACAGCTATGTCCGTGAAATTCTGGTTGGAGTAATCGTCATTCTGGCCGTTGCCATTGCAACAATCAGCAAAAGGAAAAGCTGACGATCCACAAACCTTCCTGCCTGATCCCGGCACTATCCTGACCGTGCGGGCGCCACAAATCATGACGGTAGAAAATGTTATCCCGATTGTGCTTAATTGGCTGCAAAAAGCGCAGATAACTGGTCTTCCGATCAAGACAGAAATCCATCATGTCAATAAGGACCTTGTTGAATGAACAATTTTGCTACGTTTCATGATCTCAAAGACGCCAGTGTTTTCATTACCGGAGGCGGGTCTGGCATTGGCGCATCCCTTACAGATGGTTTTCTGTCTCAGGGGGCAAATGTCACCTTTGTCCAGCGTAGCGATGCCAGCGGGTTCGTTGAAAGCATGCGCCAGAAACATGGGCGTGCGCCACAGTTCATTGCCTGTGATATTGTCAATATTCCGGCCCTGCAGGCCGCCGTGAAACAGGCCGCCGATATGCAGGGTCCGATCACCGTTCTGGTCAATAACGCGGCAAATGACACCCGGCACACGCTTGAGGATGTTACAGTCAAGGACTGGGATCAATCCCTGAATGTCAATCTGCGCCCACATTTCTTTACCGCCCAGGCCGTGGTCGAAGGGATGCGGGAATCCGGCGGTTCAATCATCAATTTTTCTTCGATTACCTATCTCATGGGGGCAGATGGAATGCCGACATATGTGGCATCCAAAGCCGCGATCACCGGCCTCACCCGGGCATTGGCGCGCGAACTTGGGCCGGACGGAATAAGAGTAAACGCCTTGTTGCCAGGTTGGGTTCTGACAGAACGTCAATTGAAATTGTGGGCGACAAAGGAAAAGCTTGCCGAACATATGAAAACCCAGTGCCTGAAAGAACACCTGCAACCGCGTGACATAGTTGATCCAACACTGTTTCTGGCCTCAAATGCCAGCCGGATGATGACAGGGCAGGCACTGGTCGTTGACGGCGGTGTGGTTGTAACCGGATAGGCCATGCGGCGGGTATCAAGCTTGCAATCAACAAAACGTTAGTTGTTGGAATGGCGCCGTATCACTAGCCTTCGCTTATCTGATGGGTAGGGTACAGGGTCGGGTCGCTTATGCATAATTTTGACAATCGCAGGAAAATGACCCGATGGTACAATCCGCTTCTGTTGGCAAAAACCGGCTTCCGCGCAGCGATATCGACAACGATCGGGCATATTACTGACAACCGCAAGATCCATGCAGCCCTTTACCCTGATATTGTCGTTTTTGATCATTCAAAGGATTCTCCACCCGAGGAGGATTTTTGGCTCGATTACGTCGCCGACCTGGGTGATGGCTGGGAGTCCACCTATGCCGTAGCCGCCGCAATATGTGTGCAACACCAGCCGGCCGGCGCAGCATCAACCCATCGGGGAAGCATCCTGATCATGGGGGGTGACGAAGTTTACCCGGATCCCTCGCTGAAAGCCTATTGCGATCAGACCATTGCGCCCTGGAACGCTGCGGCCACCGATCAGGAATCATTCGAAACGGTGTTATATGCCTTGCCCGGCAATCACGACTGGTACGACGGTTTGCAGGCTTTCTCCGATGTTTTTTGTAGTCAGGGACGCCCCTGTCCAGGGTTTCCCGTTGGCAGGTTTGACAATTTGTATCCGCGTCAAACCCGCAGTTATTTTGCTCTGAAGCTACGCCAGGGCTGGTGGATGTTCGGCATTGATATTCAGTTGAATGAACGGATCGATTCAACGCAGTTGGCTTTCTTTGAAAAAGTGTCTCATCAGATCAATCCGGGAGATCAGATTATCCTCTGCGCCCCGACCCCCAGTTGGGTGCGCGAAACAAATGGCTACAAAAACGCTACGGCTTTGCTGGCGTCCATTGGTGAGCTTTTGACGGCCACCGGCGGCAAGCTGCGCCTGATACTGGCCGGCGACATCCATCATTACGCACGCTATGAATCGGCAGATCGGGAAACAGACAAGGGTGATCTGACCCTGATAACAGCCGGGGGTGGCGGGGCTTTCATGCATCCTACGCATGTTTTGCCAAGCAATGCCGCAATTTCATGGCAACACAAGGATCGACAGATTTTTACAAAGGAAAAATGTTACCCGCCAACCAGAACCTCGCAAAATCTGACCTACAAGAACCTCTTGTTTCTCTTCTACAATCTGGAATTTGCCGCGACCCTTGGCGGGATATACATGCTGCTGATATGGTTGCTTGAGGCACGTAACGGTAACGGAACAGAACCGCTGAGCCGGATGTTTGAAACCATGCTTGCCAGCCATATCTCTGTCGCCGGCACGCTAGTGCGGTTCTTCCAAACCATACCCAAGAGTCCCGAGTTCGCGCTGCTGGTCATCATATTCAGCGGCGCACTTGTCGCTTTCAACCAGACACCCAATCCCAAGAGCAGAGTGCTGCTGGGCCTGGCCCACAGCTTTGCTCATTTTACGGCTTTGGTCATTATCTATTGTGCCGCTATCGCCTTTGTCATGCTGTTGCCTGTCGCCCTTCAAGGCGGCATTGTCGGGTTTGGCATTTTCCTGTTGACGATGTTGGTTCTTGGCACAGTCATTGGCGGCACCATTTTTGGGCTGTTCCTGCTGTTTTCCCTCAATGTGCTGCATATCCAGTGGACCAATGCTTTCTCTTCCCTTCGCATCAAGAACTACAAAAATTTTCTGCGCCTGAAGTTTGCTCCGGACGGCACACTGACCGTGTTTGCCTTTGGCATAGACAATGTGCCGGAGGATTCAACCGCCCACCTGATCGAGCGTGTCACGATCCCACGCAAGGATTCCTGAAGTATGGCAAACGCACCCAGTTTCAAACGATTGTCGCTCCCGCTTTCCGGGCTAGATGAACGGTATGACGCCATTATCATCGGCTCGGGCTATGGTGCTGGTGTGGCGGCCTCCCGTCTGTCGCGCATGGGGCTGAAGACATGTGTGCTCGAGCGTGGGCGCGAGTTTTTGCCTGGTGATTTCCCCGACACGCTCCACGCAGGCATGAAGGAATTCCAAACCACCAGCGGCCTTGGCCATACCGGACGCCATGATGCGCTTTTTGATATGCGGATCAATCCCGACATGTCCGTGCTGGTCGGCTGCGGGCTGGGCGGAACATCACTGATCAACGGCAATGTCATGCTGAAACCTGATCCCCGTGTGCTGGAAGATACCAAATGGCCCGAAGAGTTGCGCAAAGCGGTGTCGGGTGATCTTGAACGGGGCTATGCCGTCGCGCGCAAATGGCTACGGCCCGTGCCCTATCCCGGCACTCCGGAACTGAAAAAGATCACGGCTTTTGAAACCGCCGCACGCGCGGTTGGCGGACCGTTTTCCTATCCGCCGATCAATGTCACTTTCCAAGGCGATCCAAAGGGCAATGCTGCCGGTGTCTATCAGCCTGATTGCACGCTGTGCGGTGATTGTTGTTCCGGCTGCAACATTGGCGCCAAGAACACCGTAGCCATGAACTACCTGCCGGACGCAGCCCGCTATGGCGCCGCCATTTTCACCGGCGCGCGTGTTTCCCATGTTGAACGAAACAGCAGTCTCTGGCGCGTGGTGTTTGAAGACAGTGACGGCAACCGGCACATGACAAGCGCCGCCAGTGTCGTGATTGGTGCCGGCACATTGGGATCCAGCGAAATCATGCTGCGAAGCGCAGCGGCGGGCCTGAATATTTCACCGCATACCGGTGAGCATTTCTCGGGAAATGGCGATGTCTTATCCTTTGGCTATAACAACGATGTTGCGATAAACGGTATCGGCATGGGCCATCTGGTGACGGATGCGGATGATCCGGTCGGGCCGGTCATCGCTGGCCTGATCGATCTGCGCAATACCGATGATCTGGCGGATGGCATGGTCATTCAGGAAGGCGCCATTCCGGGCCTGCTTTCCGTGCTTTTGCCAGCCATGCTTGCGGGCGGATCACCGCTGTTTGGCGATGACACCGATAGTGGTGACTATTTGCAAGAGGCAAAACGTGTGGCCCGCAGCCTGTTCAAAGGTGCCTATGAAGGCGCCGTCCACAACACCCAGACATTTCTTGTCATGGCGCATGACTGCGCGACCGGCACGATGCATATCAGGAACGGTCGCCTGATGATCGACTGGCCCGATGCAGGCCGCGCACCCATTTATCAGAAGATAAGCGACATCCTGCGCCGGGCGACGGCGGCAACGGGCGGTACTCTGATCAACAATCCACTCTGGAGCCGTGCCCTCGGGCGGAATCTGATTTCGGTTCACCCGCTCGGCGGATGCGGGCTTGGTGACAGTCCCGACGACGGCGTGATTGACCACAAATCGCGCGTGTTTCGCTCTGACGGCGGCGTCTGGGACGGATTGTATATCATGGATGGCTCGGTCATTCCCCGGTCACTGGGGGTCAACCCGTCACTGACAATCACCGCCATATCCGAACGGGCAATGGCGCTGTATGCGCAAGATCACGATCTGACTTATACAACCTGAGACCCTTGCCAACCCTGTGATGCCCGTGTAACAGGCCCTGTCCCGACATGGGGCCAAGTGTCCGCAACCTTGTCAAAACGGATCAATGACATGACCAGACTTCTTCCCGGTGTTATCGCCATGGCGGCCATTGTGGTGGCCAGCAACATCCTTGTGCAATTTCTGTTCGGCCACTGGCTGACGTGGGGGGCCTTTACCTATCCGTTTGCCTTTCTGGTGACCGATGTGATGAACCGCGTTTATGGCGTATCCGCCGCGCGCAAGGTGGTATTTGCCGGATTTGTCGTTGGTATCCTGTGTTCGTTCATTGGCACGCAGATCATGGGCGAATTCGGGCCGCTGGTAACGCTGCGTATCGCCTTGGGGTCAGGTTTGGCATTCCTGACAGCGCAAATGCTGGATGTCGCTGTTTTCGACAGATTGCGCCGCGGTAAGTGGTGGAAGGCACCTCTCGCCTCCACTCTGGTGGGATCCTCGGTTGATACCGCCATTTTCTTTACCATCGCCTTTTCAGCCGCTCTTGTGTTTATCGAGCCGGGCAATGATGTCAGTTGGGCCGGAGAAACCCTGCCGTTGCTGGGCATTGGGCCGGTTGTTCCGTTGTGGGTGTCTTTGGCTACGGCGGACTGGCTGGTAAAACTCTCTCTTGCATTGCTTGCGCTGGTGCCTTTCCGCATGATCGTCACAAAGCTTTCACCAAATGTTGCGTAAAACCTTTTGACTTCTACAGAATATGTGGCAGGCTACAGGTGTTATCAACAATCCAGAAAGGAGGTGCCAATGATTATTGGGAAACAGGAGCAGCTGGTAAAGGTTACGAGCGAGGTGGATTTCTAGGGGGCAGCCCCCCTGTTCATTCATCTGGCTTCAGGCACTTCTGTGTCTCGCTTGCCACCTCCAATTCTCGAGAAGAGCCCCTGCGAAAGCCGCAGGGGCTCTTTCCGTTTTCAGCAAGCTGTCTTACTGTCGCCACATGCTGCGCATCAACGACGACATAACACTGGCCGATTGGGAACTGAGCGAGAGTTTCACCCGCTCGTCGGGCCCCGGCGGGCAGAACGTCAACAAGGTGGCCACCGCGGTTGAACTGCGCTTCGAGGCCCAGCGTAGCCCGAACCTGACGGGCGCTGTCAAGGCGCGGCTGAAACGGCTGGCCGGGCGGCGCTGGACGCTGGACGGGGCGATTGTGATACGGGTCGAGGATACCCGCAGTCAGGCCCGCAACCGCGAAATCGCGCGGGAACGGCTGGCGGAGCTGATCGAAAAGGCCTTGCATGTGCCCAAACGGCGGATCAAAACACGGCCAACGCTGGCCTCGAAACGGCGGCGGGTGGAAGGCAAGGTTAAACGCGGACAGGTCAAGGCGCTGCGCGGCAAGGTAAAGGGCGACGAATGAATTTGATCGAACGGCGCAAGCGGTTGTTGGGGCGCCATGTCACCACATTTTACGATGAACCTTTCGCGCCGGTGCGTGGGCAGGGCGTATGGCTGTATGATGCAGACGGGCGGCGGTTTCTGGACTGTTATAACAATGTGCCGCATGTGGGGCATTGCCACCCCAAGGTGGTTGAGGCCATCGCCCGTCAGGCCGCCACGCTGAACGTGCATACACGCTATGTGCATGTCGGGCTGGTGGAATATGGCGAGCGGCTGACGGCGAAATTCGGGCATGATCTGGCCGCGTTGATCATGGTGAATTCCGGTTCCGAGGCCAACGACGTTGCCCTGCGCATGGCGCAGGCGGTAACAGGGAAAACCGGCATTATCGGCACCGACAACACCTATCACGGCAATACCGCGGCAGTTAGTCAGTTGAACGCCAAAAAGGTGCCGGTGGGGGGCTATGCCACCCATGTGCGGCAGGTGCCCGCGCCAGATAATCTGCGGCCCGTCGGGGGCAATCGCGCCCGGCAGGCAGAAGCGTTTTCTGCCGGAATAGAGACTTCTATTGCTGAACTTGAGGCCAGCGGCCACGGCGTTTCAGCCCTGATCATCTGCCCCTATTTCGCCAACGAGGGGTTCCCTACGCTGGAGCGCGGCTTTCTGGACCGGGCCATAGCGGCGGTGCGCAAAGCCGGCGGGTTGATCATATCCGACGAGGTGCAGCCGGGTTTCGGACGGCTGGGCAGCCATTGGTGGGGGCATGAGCGGCTGGGATTTGTACCGGACATCGTGACACTGGGCAAGCCGATGGCCAACGGGCACCCGGTGGCCGCCGTGGTGACACGGCCCGAGGTGCTGGAAGCGTTTCAGGACGTGTTCAAATACTTCAACACTTTCGGCGGCAATCCGGTCAGCGCGGCGGCAGCGATGGCCACGCTACAGGTGATCGAGGATGAAAAGCTGGTCGAAAACGCCCGCGATACGGGCGCTTATGCGCTGGAGCAATTGCAGGGGCTTGCCGGAAAATACGATGTGATCGCCGATGTGCGCGGCGCGGGGCTGTTTTTCGGGGTCGAGCTGATGCAAGGGGATGAACCGGCCAGAGATCTGGCCTTGCGGATGGTGAACGAGATGCGGCAGCGCGGCGTATTGCTCAGCACCGTGGGACGGTTTGACAACGCCCTGAAAATCCGCCCGCCCTGCGTATTTTCCCGCGAAAACGCCGATCTTCTGGTGTCGGTGATGGATGATGCCTTTGCGGCGGTTCTGAAATGAACGACGCACAGGCGATTGCCTATGCCAAGGCGGCGTTGGCGGCATGGGATGTACCGGCCTGCACCCCGCGCCTGATCAAGAACCGCGAAAATGCGGTGTTCGAGGTGGCCGGACCAAACGGCACCCGCGCCGCATTGCGTTTGCACAGGCCTGGTTATCAGACCGACGCGGCAATCCGTTCGGAACTGGTCTGGGCGCAAGGGCTGTCACAGGCAGGGATGGCCGTTCCCTGCCCGCTGCAAACCCGCGACGGGGACGTGATCGCGCAAGTGCCGGATGCGGGGCGGGTGGCATCACTGGTGACATGGAGCGAAGGCGAGCCTTTGGGCGAAGGCAGCGTGCCGTTTTCATGGGATACAGATAATCAGGCGCAGTTGTATCATACGCTTGGTGCGGAACTGGCGCAGCTGCACCGGGTCAGCGATACCTTGTCCCTGCCGGACTGGTTTGAACGTCCCCGTCTGGATGCGGACGGGTTGCTGGGAGAGGCGCCGCTGTGGGGCCGATTTTGGGAAAATGCGGCTCTAACACAGGGGGAAACGGCTCTATTGCAAGATGTCCGTGCCCTCTTGCGGGATGAATTGCAGGCACTTTCGGCAGATGCGGATTTCGGTTTGATCCATGCGGATGCCTTGCGGGAAAACGTATTTGTGCAGGGAGAAAGCGTTAACCTGATCGACTTTGACGACGGGGCTTACGGGTTCCGGCTGTATGATCTGGGTGTAGCCATGTCGCAAAACTGGGATTTGCCTAACGCCGCAGAACTTGCAGCGGCGCTATGCGAAGGCTATGGGCTGGACGCAAATTCTGCCGCGTTAGTGCCTGTTTTCACGGTCATTCGGGCGCTGGCATCCTGTGGCTGGTGCATCCCCAGATACGCACCGGATGATCCGGCGTTGATTTCCTATAAGAACCGCGCCGTGAATATTGCCAAGCGATATATGGACGGTAAACCGGTTTACGGAGCCTAAACCACCACCTCTTGCGCCTCTTGCTCGCCCACGCCGAACACCCGTTTGTAGCGGGCGATTTCATCCGCTGGTCCCATCGCCTTGTTCGGATTGTCCGACAGTTTCACCGTTGGCCGCCCGTTGGCACTGACAGCCTTGCAGACAAGGGAAAAGGGTGCGAGCCTGTCGCCGGGCACCAGACCCCGGAAATCATTGGTCAGCAATGTACCCCAACCGAACGAAACCTTCACCCGCCCTGCAAAGCGTTTCTGCAGGTTGATAACGGTATCCACATCCAGCCCGTCAGAAAAGATGACCAGCTTTTCACTCGGGTCTTCTCCGTGGGATTTCCACCACTCAATGGCCACCTCGGCACCTTTGGAAGGGTCGCCACTGTCAATGCGGATTCCGGTCCATCCGGCCAGCCATTCAGGCGCATTTTCCAGGAATTGGGCTGTGCCGTAGGTATCGGGCAGGATGATACGCAGATTGCCATCGTGTTCTTCGTGCCAGTCGGCAAGAACTTTGTACGGTGCGGCTGCAAGTTCCGCATCATCATTTGCCAACGCGGCGTAAACCATCGGCAACTCATGCGCATTTGTGCCAATCGCCTCAATATCGCGACGCATGGCAATCAGGCAATTTGAAGTGCCGACAAACTTTTCGCCCAGCCCCTCCTGCAGGGCCTGAACGCACCAGTCCTGCCAAAGAAAACTGTGCCGGCGGCGGGTGCCGAAATCGGCGATGCGTAGGCCATCCAGCGGGCGCAGCTTCTCAACTTTTTCCCACAGTTTGGCCATGGCGCGTGCATAAAGCACCTGCAACTCGAACCGACCCATTTCGTGCAGTACCGCGCGTGAACGCAGCTCCATCAGCACCGCCAGTGCCGGAATTTCCCACAGCATGACCTCGGGCCATTTTCCCTCAAAGGTCAACTCATACTGCCCATCGCGCTTTTCCAGATGATAGGGCGGCAGGCGCATGCCCTCAAACCACTCCATGAAATCCGGATGGAACATCTGCCGCTTGCCGTAAAACATGTTACCGCGCAGCCAGGTGCTTTCTCCGCGTGACAGGCTTAGCGTGCGGATGTTATCCAGTTGCTCGCGCAACTCACCTTCATCCACCAGTTCGGCAAGCCGGACATTCTTTGAGCGGTTGATCAGGCTGAACGTGACCTGTGTATCAGGCTTGTAGCGATACACCGACTGGCACATCAGCAGCTTGTAAAAGTCCGTGTCAATCAGCGAACGGATGATCGGATCAATCTTCCATTTGTGGTTATAGACGCGGGTTGCGATATCAATCATCTGTCACGGCTCCAGCTTGACACCGGCATCCTGCATTGCGGTGCGGGCGGTGGCAAGGCTGCCGTCCATGTCAATGGCCCGACAGGCCCCTTCCAGAACCGTCACATCAAAGCCGAGTTTAGCCGCGTCCACAGCGGAAAAATGCACACAGAAATCGGTGGCAAGGCCAACCATCGTCAGGCTGGTGATGCCACGGGTGCGCAGATAGCCCTCAAGCCCCGTCGGGGTTTTGTGGTCATTTTCGAAAAAGGCCGAATAACTGTCGATGCCGGAGTTATAACCCTTGCGGATGATCATATCGGCGGCATCCGTGTTCAAATCGGCATGAAAACTGGCCCCGTCCGTGCCCTGCACGCAATGATCCGGCCACAACACCTGCGCGCCATAGGGCATGTCGATCATATCGAACGGCGCCTTGCCCGCGTGGCTGCTGGCAAAGGATGAATGGCCCTGCGGGTGCCAGTCCTGCGTCAGGATAATGGCGTCAAAATCCCCCATCATCGCGTTGATC
>JALSRG010000040.1 GCA_026984915.1 Marinosulfonomonas sp.
GAAGGACGGGATTGGCGCTTCACCTCAACGGCTTGGGGCGCTTGAAAATAGAACCACTATTTCCGGCGCACCCCAAGCCGTTGATATTTCGCGACAATCCCGCCAGTGGTGCAGGGTTTATAGGTCTACGCCCTAAAATCGAAGAATGCGCGAGAATGGCGGGGAAAGCCTGTAGTCAAATGCAGTTCAACCGGTTAGCCTCTCGGGCAAAAGCCAAGGAGAATCCCGATGGCAGCAACAGCCGAAACGCGTGTTCCCCTGAACAGGTTAACCCTTGCGGTAACGGGCGGACTGGCCGGAATTGGCCTGTGGCTGTTTGTCGACAAGCTGAATGATCTGATTGAAAACAAACACCTGTATCTGTTCCTGTTCTCGGCAACGTTCGGCTTTTTTGCAACCTTTCTGGCCATGGCCGGGCCATTGTCATTTCGGCGGGCTGCCATTGCGGCCCTGTCCGTGGCCGGCCTGGCCGCGGCTTTGCTGACCTGGGCCAGCTATCGGTTTGAAAATATCGAGAATTTTCTTGAAACCGTGCATCCCCTTGTTGCGTTTGTGCTTCTTTTGGCACTCCCATTGCCATTTCTGATTGCCGGGCAACGGTCAGATGAGGGCTGGCGCTGCTATCCTGCCCTGTTCAACCATTCCTGGAATATAGTGGTTCGCTATGCTGCGGCCTGGCTTTTTGTGACGGTGTTCTGGGGGGTGGTGATGCTCAGCGTTGCGCTGTTCAACGTGATCGGGCTGAGCATGCTGGAGGACTTTCTGGAGATTGAATATGTGCCTTACGTTTTAACCGGAGTGGTACTGGGGCTGGCGCTGGCGGTGGTGAATGAACTGACGGACTATGTTTCGCCCTATCTTATCTTGCGCCTGCTCAGGCTGTTTCTTCCCGTGGTTCTTGTGGTGGTGGCAATTTTCGTATTTGCCTTGCCTGTGAACGGCATGAACGGTGTGCTTCGCGGTCTTTCGGTTGCATCTGTTCTGTTGGCGATGGCACTTGGGGCCATAACCCTGATTTCCACCGCTGTTGACCGAACGGATGAAGAGGCCGTGCAGTCCAGGTCCATGCGGCTGATGACACAGGCGCTGGCGCTGTTGCTGCCGGTTCTGTCTGTCCTGGCCATTGTCGCGATATGGGAGCGGGTAGACCAATACGGCTGGACCCCCGACAGGCTGGCGGCCGGCAGCATTGCGGCTGTCGTATTTGCCTATTCAATCATTTATGCCTCTGTTGTGATTATGCGCCGAAACTGGATGGCGCGCATTCGCTCGGGCAATATTTACATGGCATTGCTGGTGATTTTCGGGGCTGTGCTCTGGCTGACGCCGGCCCTGAACCCGCAGTGGATTTCGACGCGCAGTCAACTGGCCAGATTTACGGCGGGCCAGATCGACGCTTTGGGCCTTGATATCCAGACCATGGCCCATGATTGGGGCCGGGCAGGCAAGGCCGGGATTGAACGACTGCGGCAAATAAGTGCCAGCGGAAAGCACCCGGCTCTGGAGGTGATGCTTGAAAGTCTGAATGACCCGGCCAACCGCAGAAATGCCTTGCCGCAGGCTGCTGACAGGTGGAAAAAGCTCCGGCGCCAAATACTGCAGGTCATGCCGGTTCGCCCGGAAAACGAAATTGATGTGCTGGATGTCCTGGAGCAACTGCCCGGCTTTGAACTGGACCGGATCATGCAGGGATGCAGGATGAAGACCCGAAAAGGCAACCCCGGATGTGTGCTGATGCATGCCGATCTGCTGCCGCGTCTTCCGGGCGACGAGGTTGTGCTCTGGGCGCGCGGCCGCCCCTTTTACGAAAGGGTGTTTGTGCCGGCCGATGGTCTCTACCGTCCTGCCGGCAAGCGCCTGCTGTCTGGTCCCGATCTGTTGGATTTTCAACAGCAATCCGACTATATAGATGCGGCAATTTCTGGCCAGATCGGCATAGAACCCGTCCAGTTGAACGGGCTGCGGGTCAAAGAGCGCTTTTTAATTATCACACCCTAACCTGTTGGTACTTTGTTAACGCGACGGCAATACGGTTGCATGGCTGAAAGGAAGGATGCCATGCACGGATTGATCAACCGGTCCATTCAATGCTTTGTCTGCGACAATTATGGCGCGGATGTCTGGGGCGATGTGGTAAGATCTGCGGATCTCGAATTCAGCCAGTTTGAGTCGATGCTGGAGTATGATGACGCCCTGACCTACACGGTTCTGGATGGGGTGGCCGCGCGCTTGTCAAAATCGCGTGAAATGCTGCTTGAGGATCTGGGGACATTTTTGATTACCAACCCCAAAGCTCAGGCGCTGCGCCGTTTGTTGCGGTTCAGCGGTGTGACATTCATCGATTTTTTGCACGCGCTTGATGATCTGCATGATCGCGCGCGTCTGGCAGTGCCCGAACTGGATCTGCCGAAACTGGAGCTGGTGGGATACCGCGCAACCGGCGGGTTCACGTTGTATTGCCGCTGGCGGCACCCGGGGTTTGGCCATGTTCTGATAGGGGCCCTGCAGGCCATGGCCGATGACTATGGGGCATTGGTCCTGCTGGAACACCTGGGGGCGGAAGGGTGCTGTGAGCGCATTTCCATCAAGCTGTTGGAGGCGCGTTTTGCAGAAGGAAACAGTTTCAACCTGTCGTCAGATACTCTGGCAATCACGCAGTAGAAAGTAGTGGGCCATGCAAGACGCAAAGAGAACGGAACCGATCACGCTCAGCCATGAGGCGCTGACCCGACTGCTGCCAATGCATGTGGTGGTGGACCCGGAAGGGACCATTACCCAGGTCGGGGCGACCGTATACAAACTCTGCCCGGATTGTGTTTTTGTCGGCGAAAACTTTTTTGCGGTGTTTGACGTGCGCCGCCCCTATGGCATTCATTCGGTCGCGGGGTTGATACATACCCAGGGCGCAAAGCTGCACCTGAAAATGCGTCCGCAGGAATCGGGCCCTGAGCGGGAAATCCCCCTGAAAGGCGTGGTTTCCGATCTTTGTGACGGCAGCGTGCTGGTCAATCTTTCTTTTGGCATCTCAATTGTCGAAGCCGTAGGAACACTGGGGCTGAATGCTTCGGATTTTGCCCAGACGGATCTGGCGGTGGAAATGCTGTTTCTGGTGGAAGCAAAATCAGCGGCGATGGAGGCCTCGCGCAAATTGAACACCCGCCTCCAGGGAGCCCGGATCGCCGCGGAAGAACAGGCCTTCACCGATACCCTGACCGGGTTGAAGAACCGGCGGGCGGCTGACCATGTGCTGGAACGTTTCGTCGAGGCTGAGCGGAAGTTCGGGCTGATGCATCTCGATCTGGATTATTTCAAGGCGGTGAATGATACACTGGGGCACGCGGCCGGCGACCATGTATTGCAGGAAGTGGCGAAAGTTCTGGTCGATGAAACCCGGTCCGAGGATCTTGTTGCCCGCGTTGGCGGAGACGAGTTCATTTTGCTGATCAGCGGCATTACAGACATTGACCGACTGAATGATGTGGCCGGGCGGATTATTTCGCGGCTGGAAACCCCAATTCCCTTTAACGGAGAGGTCTGCAGAATCTCTGCCAGTATTGGCACCACGGTTTCGGATTATTACGAACAGCCTGATATGGAAACGATGATGAAAGACGCTGATCTGGCGCTGTATGCCTCAAAACACAAGGGCCGGGCCTGTTATACGGTTTTCTCCAAAAGCCTGTTACGTAACGGCATTTTCAGCACGAATGAACAGGCGGGAGATTCGATCTATCCGGCCTGACCGATGCGCGTATCGGGATGAGGCTAGCACATTTATAAATATTATCAATATGTTAACTATTCCACTTCCCAAAAATCGGGAAAGTGGGAGGGCGCGGAAACCACATGTTTCGCGCGCCTTGATGCCCCCATGATCTGATCCGCAAGAAAATTGACGAGTTTCAGCCTTTTTTTGGCCGTTTTCCATTGGCAAATACCCGGTGGGGCAAAACAAAGGTGAGTTCGATGAACTGGATTCTTGAAGTGACGTTTTTTCAATTGGCAATGAGCTTTCTGACCTTGTTTGCCATTCGTGAATCGATGATCATGTTTCTTCCTGATGAGATCGCCGGACCTGGTGGCTGGCTGATCGACACCGGCTACGAAGCCTGGGAAGACTAGGGGCAGGACCCATTAATACCTGCGCCGTTGGTTTGACAGATTTTTCTTCTGACCAGGCACAAACCGATGGAATAGTCGCGCATCGTCGGGAAAACCTTCCTCCAGAAGGTTTTCCTTTCCGTTTCATTTCAGGATATCAGGCTGCGATTCCGCGCGAAAATCTGCCAAATCCAAGCCAATTGAATTCACTGGTCCTGCCGGGCAAACAGCCGGCAGATTGGACGCGACACGCCCTGATCATACGCCCTAATCAAATGTCTGGCTGTCCAGCGCGCGATGGATTTCCCGCCGCACGAGTTTTCGAACATTGCGTGTTATGCGCAGGCCCAGGGTCCCCTGCAATTCTTCATGGACGACTTTTCTGATGATATCGCGCAGCGTTTCATCGTCAATTTCAGGTGCTGATCTTGACCTGGTGCCAAGAATGAGAACCTCCTTTTCCGAGGAGCGGGAAGCTTCGGAAGCGGAATGCGAAAATTCGGGGGTGTCGTCTGGGGCCGCCTTTTTGTCCGCCTCAGGCGCGCCCAGATTTTGCTGCGGCGATGTAACCTGCGCGCCAGTTTCCAGCGGGTCTGTTGCAGATTCTGCGCCGGCATCTTGCCGATTTTGCGCGGGTTCCGGTTTGGCCTCGGCCGGGTTGAAATGATGTCCGGGCAACGGGACCTTGGTTGCGGCTTCCTGCGCGGGGTCTTCGCTCCCGTCCGGTTCCCATTCGGTATCCTGTTCCCCGATGATGGCTTCAAGCTCGAGGATGGTTTGCTCCAACTGCCCGAGCGAAAGCGCTTGCTGGTGCGTTTCCGTTCCTATTGTATCGCCCAAACCGTCCTCTTCTTCTTCAAGGTTCGTCTGGTCTGTCGTTGAGGCAATGGACCCCTTGGAAGGTGTATTTCTGTTTATAATGATCTCATCCTGCTCGGTTGGCATCAGCCTGTACACCGGAAGCGATTCCTGCCTGGTTGCGGGATCGTGCATTTTATCCGAGGGATCCTTGTTTTCAGATGCCGATCCTTCGAGAGCCCCATGTCTTGGAACAAGTCGTGCAACAGTAGTGCGCTGGCCCATCATGTCCCGATCCAGAACGCGCAGATCCGGTGTCAGGACCAGCGTATCCTGCGCATCGGCACGCGGCGCCGGATCTGGCCCGGCTGGCCGGATGTCCTGAGAGACAAGACGCCTTATAGAAGAAAGAACGTCTTCGATTTCGGCGGTATTTACGGGTTCTTGCATGGTCGTTCCTGCTCGTTCTTTTTCGGGATCATACCCTGATGACAAGCGTCACACAACATATAGCAAGAACTCTGTTGTTCGCCGGTGCTACTTTCCCAATGCCCGCATGACCGCATCCAGCCTTTTGCCGCGCGCGCTGGTCGCAGGGGCACGGCGCACGGCGTTATAATAGGCGGCCGGGTCGTAGGTCTTGATCCCGAGTTTCAGGTGATCCACTGTCAACAGCCCCATCGCCGACAACAGGCTGTATGCGGCAATATATTCGTCGGTGATGGCCGAAACCCGGTTGGCCTGCGCGTCGAGAAGCTCCTGCTCGGCATCAAGGACATCCAACGTTGTCCTGGCACCAAGAGTCGCCTCTTCCTTGACGCCGCGAAAGGCAACCCGTGCCGCGCGAATTTGCTGATTGCTGGCCACCAGAGTTGCGCGGGCAACCTGAAGACGCGCCCAGGCATTTCCGACACCCTGGCTGACATTCAGCCCAACAGTATGTAACCCGGCCCGCACGGCATCGCGACGCGCCAGTGCCTGTCTGTAAATGGCGCTCAGCTTGCCGCCCTGATAAATCGGCCCGCCCAGTTGCAGCCCCAACGAGGAGGAATCATTGCGGTTCTGATCAATGGCAACCCGGCCATTCAGAGTGAGTCGCGGCTTCATGGCTGCTGCCGCGCGTGCGGCGCCCAGATCAGCCGCTGCGACCTCATGTTTCGTGCGCTTTACCAGCGGGTGCTCGGTCAGGGCAATTGATCTGGCCGTCGCCAGATTTTTCGCGGTTCTTGGCACCCTGGGAGGCGATTTCAGTGATTTTGGAAACCTTCCGACGGCAACCTTGTATTCTTCTCGGGAGGCTGCCAGCGCACCTTGCGCCGCCGCCAGCCCCGCACGCGCCTGCGCCAGCCGCGATTCGGCCAGGGAAACATCGGTCCGGGTCACCTCGCCCACTTCGAAACGGTCCTTTGCGGCACGCAACTGCTGGCCGATGACGCGGACGTTGTTCTGGCGCAGCGCAACCACCTCGGCATCCCGGCGGACATTCATATAGGCGGTTACAGCGCGCAAAAGGACCTGTTGTTCGATGTCGATCAGCCCCTCACGTGTTGCCAGAACGGTTTCCTTCATCGCTTCGACGGCCAGTTTCGAGCCGCCGCCATCATACAAAAGCCATTCGGCCGACAGGCCGAGGCTGCCGGTAACCCTGTCGCCGGTCGGATCCCGTATCGGCTCGGAATAAGTGGCGTTCGCGAAATAGTTCAGAACAGGCCGAAGCGTGGCAACAGCCTGTGCAACATCTTCATCCGCAGCCCTCAGCAGGGCGCGGTTCTGATCCAGAAGGCCACTGTTTTTGTAAGCCGAGATAAGGGCGTCGGTCAGGGTCTCCGCCCAAACGGCCGGAGCGGCCATCAACGATACAACCAATGTCCATATGGCAAGTGTTCTCGTCATAACTCGCGCCATTTTTTCTTTCCTCGCTTAAGGCCAATCGGCAAATGGTTCAGATCAGGCCGCTTTCCTCGTGTTAACTTTCGAACGTAACCCTGCGCCCTATAACATAAATTCCATTTTTTTTCTAAACTCTTTTAGCACTGGCGCGGATGCATTGAAAGCAAAACGCCAGGTAATCTCTCCGTCCAGTTTCAAACCGACTTTGGCTTCGCCCAGATTGCCTGTCATGAAGAGGCAGCCAATACGGCCGCCATCCTTCAGCTGATCGGCGATCGCTTGCGGCAGGCATTCAATGGCACCCTCTATGACGATCACGTCATATGGCCCGTGTTTTGCAGCCCCCTCGGACAGGCTTCCTTCTATGACAGCCACATTGTCAACATCGTTGGCCGACAAGAGGGACTGCGCTTCCGCCGCCATCCCCGGAATCTCTTCGACGGCCACCACGGCCTCTGCCAGGCGAGCGATAATCGCGGACGAGTATCCCAGCCCGCAGCCCAGATCCAGAACCAGCTCATCAGGCTGAATGTCCAGAGCATCCAGCAGCTTGGCAAATGTTCTTGGGGCCAGAATAACCCGGTTGTCAGCAATTTCGATGTCGTCGCCCGCATAGGCCGCAGCCCGTTTTCCCTCTGGCACGTATTTCTCGCGGGGAACGTCCAGCATGGCCTGAATAATGGGGTATTTGGTCACATCTGACGGGCGAATCTGAGTGTCAACCATCATGGTGCGAAGCGTGTTGAAATCGGGCATTGGCAAATCTCGTCTTGCTGTGGATCTGTTTGCACCTGTCTTGACACAGACGGGGTACAACAGCAACCTGTTGCATTGTCCCATTAGCGGCTTGCATGGCGAAAAACCTTGGGTTACACCGCCGTTGGCTTCGGCGAGTTGGCGGAGTGGTTACGCAGCGGATTGCAAATCCGTGTACACCGGTTCGATTCCGGTACTCGCCTCCAGACTTTTCAATGACTTGCGTCATTTTCTTTCTCCCTCGGCTCAATTTTTGAAACAAGCGTTGAAACTTTCATGTTTTCTTCTTGTTCTGTTCAAACTGGTTTCGAGCGTCTTGCGCCCGTGTCGCAAGCTCCCGCTGCCTTATCCGCCCGCCATACTTTTTCAGCATCTCAACACCAGAATGACCCGTGACGGCTTTGACCATCTCGTCGTTACACCCTGATTGATACAATTCGATGGTCGCATTCTTGCGCAACCCGTGGGTGACGTAGCTGGCCGCGTCAGCATGATTCATCTTCATCTTAACTTTGCGCATTTCTTCTGCAATGGTGCGATAGCTGACGGGACGGCCAGCCCTGTCGGTGATAACCGTCAGACCGTTTTTCTCAATAGTCGCTAAATAAGCCTTGAGCCGATCCGTCAGCGGTATCCACAAGGGCTTGCCCGTCTTACCCTGAGTGAAGTCAAAAGCTCCATCTTTGATATGACCCCAGCGGATTTTTAGAACGTCCCCGATCCGCTGGCCGGTCCCAAGGCATAGCTCATAAACCAGGCCACCGTGCGGGGCGTCGGCTGTGACTGTCTCGGCCTGCTACGCGGTGTCTGGCGCGAGTTTGTCGGACCGGAACCAATGCCAGTGCTACCCTATTCCCGCGACTGGGGCGAGACGGGGCCGGTCGAGGTACTGGCCGGGGCCGCCCGTGCGGCAATGATCGAGCTGGATATCGCTGACGCCCGGACCGGTGGCGTCATCCTGTTCCGGATGCGTGCACCTTAGCTCGCTGCCCGGGTTCCTGGGGCCACTTTACCTTTACTCAAGCCAGCCGCGCGAACGGCCGAGAGCTTTGGCAAATGTGCGTATTCCCGAGGTTTGTTCTCTATGGGGATGGTAGGTTTTTTTGTGGCTCTGCCGGGGATCTGGCTTTTCCCACAGGCCTGCCGCCATCCTGGCAACGCCCAGAGACGTTGTTTCGGTCATGGTTTGCGGCACGATTTCCTTTTGCAGGACATCGGCGAGAAACTGGCAGAAGTATCTGTTTGCCGACAGCCCCCCGTCGATCGAAATGGTCGGCCCGAGATCGATTTCCGCCGCCATCGCCTGCATCACTTCGCCGGTTCTGAAGGCAATACCCTCAAGCATCGCCTGCATCAGATCGCGTGATGTCGTGTCCAGCGACATGCCCAGCCACATCCCCGCCGCACTGCGGTCCCAATGTGGGCTTCCAAGACCGGCAAGGGCCGGCACGAAGGTCAGGTCCCGGCTGACAGCACTGGGGCCCTCGAACCTGTCTATCTCGGTGAAATCCGAAAACAGCCCCAATGAACGCCCCCAGTTGATCGCCGACGCGGCGCAATAGACGCCACCATCGAGGGCATAGGAAGGCGCCGCATTGCGCTGTTGCCATGCGACGGTCGGCAACAGCCCGTGGCCCGGTGAATGGTGCAGGGCTAGGCCGGTCAAAGCTAACGCGAAGGCCCCGGTACCGAAGGTGATTTTGGCATCCCCCGGGTCGCGGCAGCCATGGCCGAACAGCGCCGCCTGTTGATCGACCACCGAGGCGGTGACGGGAATTTTTCTCCCGTCGACCTCGGCCGCGCCAAAATCGCCCATGGTGGGCATGATCTCGGGCAATGTCTCGATCGGCACACCGAAAACCCGGCAAAGGTCGGCATCCCATTGGCCGGTTTCCAGATTCATCAGCGATGTGCGCGAGGCTGTGGTGATGTCGGTGACGGCACGTCCCGTCAGGTGTTGCAGGAAAAAGGCATCCGTAGTGCCAAGGCACAGGTCTCCCCGTGCAAGAAGGGTTTTTGCTTCGGGAATATGACGCAGAATCCAGGCCAGTTTGCTGGCCGAGAAATAGGAATCGAGTGGCAGTCCGGCGCGTGCCTTGGTCAGGACTTCCGCACCATCCTGCCGCAGGTTGGCGATTTCGGCTTCGCTTCTTGTGTCCTGCCAGACAATGACCGGGCTGATCGGCTCGCCCGTCTTCCGGTTCCATCCCAGACAACTTTCGCCCTGATTGCCAATGCCGATGGCATCAACCGGACCTGTTGCCGACAGGCATTCACGGACATGGCGCAACAGTTCAAGCGGATCATGTTCGACCCATCCGGGATGCGGATAGTGCTGTTCATGGGTCCGTGTTGCCACAATTTCACCGCGCCCGGTTCCGTTCAGAATGAAGGCGCGGCTACTTGTTGTCCCCTGATCTATGGCGACGATCCGCAACGGATCAGTCCTTGAAATCCATACGGATTACACCCGACCTGATCAGGATATAAAGCAGCCCGAGGAAGGAGAACACTGCGGCGTTGATCAGTGCGGCAAGGGCATAAAGTTCTTGCGAGATCCCGTGGCGTAGCGATCCCCATGCCAGGGTTGGCAGGGTGGGAGTGGCGCCGAGATTGTAGAACGAAATCTCCAGATTGTTGAACGCCAGCAGGAACGATACGATGAATGCTCCGAAAATCGCCGGCCACACCAGCGGCAGGGTAATTTCCCGAAATGTCCGCCTGGGAGTTGCCCCGAACACCATTGCAGCCTCGTCCAGCCGCCAGTCATAGCGGGCCAGTTGCGCCAGTAGCACGAGAAATGCGAATGCGGTGGCATAGGTCGCGTTGGCGATGATCGCCGAGAACAGGTTGCCGGGCAGGCCAAGCAGGGTCTTGTTGAACATCAGGCTGGAAATGCCGATCAGGATATGGGCGATGAACAGCGGTGACAGAAACAGCCCGGCGATCAGCTTGCTGCCTTTCACGCGGTACTTCAAAATTCCGATCACGGCCATGGTGGCGATAACACTGGAAATCATCCCGGTGCCGATACCGATGATCAGCGAGTTGCGAAAGCCTGTGTGATAATCGGTGGCATGCCACAGGTTCACATAATGCTCGCCGGTGAAATCCGGGGGAAACGGCCAAATCGCCGTCGTCTGCATGGAAACATAGACGATATAAAGGATCGGCATGTAGAGGAAAATGTAGAGAGCCACCAGCATGACGATCTGCAGGGTTATCGATAGATTCCTGAACATTATTCGGCCCCTCCCTTGATTGTAATACCCGAGCGGTTGAGATCGCCAATGGATTTCCACACGATGTAAAGCACCAGCAGCGAGATTACGAACAGCACCACCCCCATGGCCGATCCCAGCGCCCAGGTGCCGGTCGAGCCGAACTGATGTGCCAGAATGTTGCCGAACAGCGCGCCATTCGGCCCGCCGAGAAACTTGGAGGTGATCGAGGAGGCGAGTGTCGGAATGAATACCAGGACCACCCCGATTGCGGATCCGGCACGGTTGAGTGGCCAGGTTACCTCCCAGAACGCGCGCAGTGGCCGCGCACCGTTGACCTTGGCTACTTGCAGCAATTCAAAATCGAAGTTCAGCAACGAAAGGTGGATCGCCAGCACCATGAACGGCAGCCAAAGGTAAATCAGGCCTATCGCGGTTGCGGTTTTTGAATACATCAATGCGGTGACCGGATCGAACCCGAAGGTTGTAAGCGCCATGTTGATCAGTCCGATCGGCCCCAGGATCTGCTGCATTGCCGTCACCCGCAGGATTTCACCGGTCAGAAACGGTGTCGAGGTAAGTAACAGCAGGATGATCTTGAACTGCCCGCCATAGCGGGTGATAAAAAACGCGACCGGCCAGGCCACCACCAGGGACACGAACGATACCACGCTTGCCATGAACAGCGAACGGAGCAGGAAGGTGACATAGGACGGATTGGTTGCCAGAACCCGGTAATTGTCCAGATTCCAATCGGCATAGAGGTGATAGCTTTCGGTGCGCCAGAAGCTGAACACAACGATGGACATGAGCGGCAAAATCAGGAACAGAAGTAAAAACGCCGTGCCCGGCCCGGTCAAAACCCAAAAGAAGAGACGATTGTTTTTCATGGCTTATTCTCCGGCCGGAAAGCCATCGGCATTTTCCGGCTTCCATATTATGTGTGTCTTGGCGCCCTTGACCAATTGCCCGCGATGCGAACTGCTGACGGTCACCTCCTCGCCATTGTCGAGCAGCACCAGGAAATCGGCATATTGCCCCTTGAAGATCACATCGCGGATTTCCCCGGACATTTCCCCAGCATCGGTTTCGATGGCAATCTTTTCGCTCTTCACATAGCAGGTGGCCGCATCGCCGGGTTTCAAGCCACCATGCGCCCGCGCCTGAATGGCGTGGCCATGCCAGTCCAACGTGGCAATTTCACCATCTACGGCCGAGACCCGGCCTGAAAACACGTTGGGGGACCCCAGGAAGGAGGCAACAAACTGGCTGGTGGGGTTGTGATATAGGCTGAATTTCTCGCCCACCTGTTCCATCTTGCCATCGCGCATGATAGCCATGCGATCGGACATGGTCAGCGCTTCTTCCTGATTGTGGGTGACATAGACGAAGGGAATGCCCAGCTCTAGCTGAAAGCGGCGAATCTCGACCTCCATTTCCTTGCGTAATTCACGGTCGAGATTGGCAAGTGGTTCGTCGAGCAACAGCAGCGAGGGGCGTGAAACCAGACCACGCGCCAACGCTACGCGCTGTTTCTGCCCGCCTGAGAGTTGGTGCGGATACCGGTCTTCAAGCCCCTCAAGGTGCACAAGGTTGACCACCCATTGCAGGTGCTCAGCCTTTTCCGTATCTGAACTGCGCTGCATCTTGAGTGGAAAGGTGATGTTTTCCGCCACGGTCTTGTGCGGGAACAACAGGAAATCCTGAAACACCATACCGATACCGCGCTTGTAAGGCGGCAACCTGGTGACATCGGTGCCGCCGATCACGATGCGCCCGGTATCCGGGGTTTCCAGCCCGGCAATCATCCGTAGCATCGTGGTTTTGCCGGAACCTGACGGCCCGAGCAGGGCAAAAAATTCTGTCTGGCCGACTTCTATATTGATATCGTCAGCGGCGGTTATGGCCCCGAAATTTTTCGAGACATGTTCAAGTGTAAGGACAGTATCAGACACGTGCGGCCCCTTCTTTTTTCTTACCCGCTGTCATGGGTGTATATTGCAGATTGCGTGACAAGGCGCACAAGCTCGCCCATTGCCAAAGGGCTACGGGCGAGCCGGTGTTCGCAGGTCAGGCCGCCTCTACTTCGGACCAGACGCGCTCCCATTTCTCGGGCGAGGAGGGCGCATCGAACTGATACAGGCCCTTGATAGCTCCGGTTTCATTCAGGAACATGGTTTTCACGTAACGTTCCGGGATCAACTTGCGCACGTCAACCGTCGGCGACCAACCGACATCGGTGGCAATGATTGCCATGTTTTCCGGTTTGAGACGCCAGTTGATCCACTTGTGCGCCAGTTCCATGCGTTCGCTATCGACGCCCGAAGTGATTGCCCAGGTATCTACCCAGCCAAGGCCACCTTCGCGCGGACGCAGGACATGTTGCATGTTCAGGTCAGATTTGCCGTCCATCTTGTCGAATGCGATCCGCCGGTAGATGCCCGACCATTCCGGCGACACCCAGACCGCTTGGGCGCGCAGCAGGCGTTCCAGCGTGTCTTCGTCGTTCCAGCGGGTCAACAGCAGGCTTTTCTGCTTGATCAGCAGCTTTTTGGCTTCTTCGAGTTCAGCATCCGTCAGCACATAGGGGTTGAACGGTTTGCCGTCCGGGCGCGGTCCGTCTTTGGTGCCCAGCGTATTGGCGGCAAGGATGCCGGCTAGCGCGATGTTTTCCTCGAACCGCGCAGATGTGGAGACATGTCCGGCATATTTCGGGTTGAACAGAACGGACAGACTGTCGGCATCCTCGGGCGCGATCTTGTCGAGATTCACCGTCAGCCCATAGCCGCCCCAGCAGTTTGGTGCCGCAATCATGTTGGTGCCGCCCTCTTCTTGCAACAACATGTAGTTTGGCGCCTTGAAGTCATCGAATACATACTGCATATTGTCCAACTGGCCATAATCGACCGGCTGCGTCAGGCCCTGCTTTCCATAAAGGCGGGGCCAGAACCCGTCGGCCATCACCAGATCATAGTCGGTGGTGCCACCAGTCTTCAGCTTGTTATAAGCTTCTGAATTGCCGTCGAAAAAGCCCGACGATACCTTGACACCGTATTCCTTTTCGAACCCATGCACGATCGAGGCCACGTTGTAGTGTTCCCACCCTAGCCAACGCAGTTCGAGCGTTGCGGCCTGCGCATTGCGAATAAACGGGGAGGTCAGGGCGATTGCCCCTGCCCCCTGCATCAGTTTTCTTCTGGTGATCGTCATGTCTTTTCTCCCTTGGGTTGTCATAAATCCACCGCAGACCCCTGTGGCAAACGGTGATTTTATCAGGTTATTTCCTCCCTGATTTCGAATTGGATTGTGCCGGCGCCACCGGCACAATCCATATCTGCTATCGGAACCAGCACACGGCGTTCCGGCAAGGCATGGATATTCTGACGCCATAGGATACCCTTGCCATTGACTGCGACCAATTCGCCGCGCACCGGTCGCGTGACCCGCAGTTGCAGATCGACCATGCCGGTTCCGGCGGGTGGCAGCATTATTTTTTGCGGCATGACGTATTTCAGGCGCGGATCGTGGGTTTTTACATCCAGGGCCGACACCAGAGGCGGCAGCCGACCGGCCAGATCGTCGGCCACCCATTGCCCACATTTGCGCCCCTCGCTCCAGCTCCAGCCGGCAGTTTCGACCGGGCGAAGCAAATTGCCAGCAGCGAAATAGACCGGATCCGAACAGCGCCCCCATTGGTCAACTATGGGGCCGCCGGTCGCGGGATCAACCTCAAGGTGGCCGCAACGCGCCAAGGTTGATTCCGGCGTGAAACGCCCGCTGAGCACCACGCCGTCGCAATCAATGCACCGCCGGGCGCCATCCGGCCCAGCCACCGTGACGCCAGTGACGGATCGTTCGCCGTGGATTTCCAGCAGGCGAGTGCCGGTCAACAGGCTGACACCGCTCAAACGCGGATAAAGTGCACTTGGCCAACGGGCCGTTACCCGGGCGTTGGCCTCGATCATCGCCACCGGCCGAATGCCGGCGTGGCGGCTGGTCATGATCGCCGAAAATGCCACCAATTCGCTGCCGACGATAACGGGGCGGTGAAACGGGCGGCGGTTTTTCAGATAGACCATGGATTGCAGAGCACCGGTATTCAGCACCCCCTGCGCCCGTACGCCCGATATCAGCCGCGCCGAACGGGGCATCTCGCGCACACCCGTTGCCAGTATGATGCGGCGTGCCGATATCTCCATCACCCCCTTGGCCACGGCCACCAGCAGGCTGCCTCCGGGACGGACCTGAACCACCGAGGTTCCGGTGTGGATTTCAACCCCCGCACGCAGAGCCCGTTCCACCAGCCGCGCCGCGTAGGTCGGGCCACGCAACACACGCCGAAACTCACGCATTCCAAAAGGCGGGTGGCCGCAATGACGCGGAATGCCGCCGGCTTGGGCCTCGCGCTCCAGTACCACCACCCGCGCGGTGCCCGATTCTTTCAGCGCGGTCGCTGCTGCCAGCCCAGATGGCCCACCGCCAATAACAGCAACATCCAGTGCCGCGCCGCTATTCAAGGGGGGATGATTACGCATCATCAATTGCCTCGGACATCGGTACTGCGAAATGCCCCTCTGTCAGTTCTGCCAATCTTGCCGAGCAGAAAAAACCCTGACAGCGCCCCATGGTGACGCGGGTCTGGCGTTTCAACCCGGCCAGCGAGCGCGCAGCCAGCGGGCCGCTCAGCGCCGCCTCGATTTCACGCCGCGTTGCCAACTCGCAATGGCAGACGATTTCGCCATGGTTCTCGGCATGCCAGTCACGCGGCGCACCCTCGGCCAGCACCGCGGCCTTGGGTAAGGCTGGATCCGGCAACGGGGTATGCGTCATTCCTGTTTTTTCATACAAACCATATACATAGCGCGCAATTCCCAATGCACCGCTTAGCCCGGTCGACCGGATGCCTCCGACAGTGATCCAGTTTTTCTCGGCCATCACCTGAATGCGGTAATCCTTTTTTTCTGACGCCGGACGCAGCCCTGCATATGTCGCGGTGACAGGCATGCCTTCCAAGGCCGGGATTTTGGCAATTCCATCCTTGATCAATGTGCGTAACACTTCTTCTTTGGTCGAGGCATCGGTGCGGCTGTCCTGATCCTCGGCGGTGGGGCCAACTGCCAGATTGCCGAACACGGTGCGAAACAGCACAATCCCCTTGGTGCGCGCCGAGGGTACCGGAAGGATGATCGACGAGACCAGTTTGCTTGCCGCCTTGTCAAATACCACGAACTGCCCCTTGCGCGGCGTGATTTGAAAATCGGAATGGCCCAGAACCGCATGGTCCACCCGATCCCCGAAAAGCCCCGCGCAATTGACCACCAGCCGCCCTGAAACCGGGCCGGTCGTGGTGTGCAACCGCCAGGCATTCCCATCGAAATCGCCCCCTGTAACCTCGCGGTGCAGGAAAACCTCGGCGCCATTGGCAAGGGCTTGGCGCAAGTAGACATAGGGTGCTGACCAAGGGTCGATGATGCCTTCGCCGGGCACCTCGACCGCTCCGAGCGCGTGTCGGCTCAGGTTGGGTTCGTGTTTCCGTAACGTCGCCCTGTCGATGACGGCAACATCCGAGATGCCGTTTTCGTGTGCCTGGGCACGAATTTGCCCGAGACGATCCATTTCCTCGTCCGTCCATGCCACCACATGCGCGCCGGATTTCTCGTGTACCAGCCCGAGTGCGCGATAGATGTCGAGGTATTCGCGATAGCCCTCGCGGATACAGTGCAGTTCCAGCGAACCGGGCGTGGCGTCAAAGCCGGTATGTAGGATGGCACTGTTGGCCTTGCTGGCGCCGTCAAGGATGTCGGGGGCTTTTTCGATCAGCGCGACATGCGCGCCTTCCAGTGTGAACCGCCGCGCCATCGCGCAACCCACAACCCCACCCCCGATCACGATAATGTCGAACACGGTGTCGCCTGTCGATTGCCGGGACTGTATTCTTTCATTTCCCTGATGCAGCGTCATGTCGTGACCGTTTATTGACCATATTAGACTGAACGGTAATCTATGGTGCCCGAACGGTCAATAATGAAAGGAAACGAATAAGAATTCACGACAGACGAGTCAAACTCGTTGAAATTGTTCGAAAAGAAGAGAAAGCCCCAGTTGAAATGCTGGCGACCCGCCCTCAAGATGTCGCGGGAAACGATTCGGAGCGACCTGTCGCAACTGGCGAAACAGGGCAAGGTCCAGAAAGTACACGGGGGCGCAATAGCCCCCAGCGTTTTGGCGAAGCGGAGTTTCAACAACGCCTATCCGAGAATGCCGAGGCAAAGATGGCCATCGCCAAAACCGCAACTGGTTTGTTCAAACCCGGAGAGACCCTGTATCATTGATACCGGATCGACCACACTGTTTTTCGCCGAGGAGATCGCCAGGATTGGCGGGGTGACTATAATCACGAATTCGGCCGAGATCGCGCGCACAATCGCCAAGGCAAATAACGGCCATCACGTGTTTCTGCTCGGTGGGGAATACAGCACCGGCAACAGCCAGACCATCGGGGTAATGGTGACCGCCAAATTCGCTTTTTCGCGCCCACCACGCGGCCTGACCGTTAGCGCGCTTGGCCCAGGCTTCGACCGCCTCTCAGGTACCCGGCGCACGCCACATGGAGGTGGTGATGCCCGCATCGACCAGTTGCTTTTGTGCCGCATAGGCCGCGCGCCAGCGATCGCGGGCCATGGCATAGACGGCGCGGTTTTCCAGGTTCGGCGTCACTTCGCGCTCCCACCTAACAAAGGCGCGCCCGGCTTCGGTTAGGTTGGCAAAGCGGCCGATCCCGCTGGCCGCCGCCGCCGCCGCGCCCAGCGCAGTGGCCTCGCGCACCTTGGGAATGCGTAGGTGCCGCCCGGTCACATCGGCCAAAACCTGCGGCCACAGCCGCCCCTTGGAAGCGCCACCGGCCATAATCAGCGGCCCGTCGCCCCCCATGCCAGCAAATTCCACCACCCGGTCCAGGTTCTCGGCTGCGACAATCGCTGCGTTTTCCTGAAGCGCACGGAACATTGCCCCCTTGCTGGCTATTTCCGGGTCGATCGACAGGTTTAGAAACGACGGCGCTGCGTGGTACCAATTGCCGAAATCCATGGCGTCGGAAAAAATCGGTATGATTCCATGCGCACCAGGGGGAGCCTGCATGGCCAGGTCTTCGAGCAGGTCATAGGCATCGCGCCCCTGTGCCTTTGCCGCCTGCTTTTCCGGCCCTCCAAAGGCATCGCGGAACCAGCGCGCAGCCAAGCCGACGAAAAAGGTGATCGCCTCGGCCTGGTTCATGTCGGCGGGCGCGGCGGCGTTGACGCGCAGGCGCATGGTTTCGTCCACCAGCCCTTGCGGGATGTTGACGATCTGCTGCCAGAAAGTGCCGCCCAGGATGGCCGCCTGGCCGGGTTCCAGCACACCAAGCCCGACGGCGCCTAGTTGTACATCACCTCCGCCCGCCACAAAGGGTGTGCCCGGTTTGAGTCCGGTCTCGTCGGCCGCAATCTTTGTCAGCACGCCGACCATCTCGCCTGGTTCCACCACTCGGGGAAACAGCGAACGCTCCAGCCCAGCCCGCGCAATCAGCGTATCCGACCAGTCGCGCGTGCCGAGGTCCATCAGCCCGTTGGTGGACCCATTGGTCGGTTCGGTGGTGATTTCGCCGGTCAGCCGAGCACCAATCCAGTCGTTGATCATCGACATCTTGTGCGCCCGGTCAAACAGCGCGGGCCGATGCTTGCGCAGCCAGTTGAGCCGGGGTAGCGCGCCCAAGGCAAAGGTTTCGCCGCTGATCCGGTAGAAGTCGCGCTCCATCTCTGGGGCCTGCGCCTTCAGTGCGGCCACTTCCTCGCTGGCGCGGCTATCGACATTGGCGCAGGCCCAGATTGCCTGCCCATCGGCGTCATAGAGCACGATGCCTTCGCGCATCGAGGTCGAGGAAACGGCGGCAATGTCACCCCCGTCTAGCGTGCTATCGGCGAGCGCGTTTCGGATGCAGCGGGTAAGCAGCGCCCAGCCCGCCTCTGTGTCAAAGCCCATTGAGCCGGAAACGCCCGGTTCGGGCAGGTGGCGCCATTCCTCCTGGGCCATGGCGACCTGGTTTCCATCAGGGTCAAAGATCACTGCCCGACCACTGCCGGTGCCCGCATCCAATACCAGTAGATGTGTGCTCATCGTGCCCTCCGGAGCAATTCGCGCGCGGTGGTTTCATCGGTGATCAGAATATTGGCCAGCTTGCCGCGTAGCAGGCCAAGGATCGACGGCACCTTGGTCGCCCCCGCCGCTGCCGCTGCCACGTTGGGGATTTTGCGCAGTTCTTCCGGACGCAGCGCCACGACGTGGCGGTGCAGGTCCAGATCGAGGATCTGGCCGTTTTCATCATAGAAATAGCCTAGGACATCCCCCACCGCACCGCGCCGGGCGAACAACTCGATCTCGGCCTGACTGCAATAGCCATAGCGTACCAGCGTTGCCGAACGCGCCATCGCCCCGACTCCGATCAGTGCCATACGTGCGGTGGTGGCGATATCCAGCACATGGCGCACATAGGGTTCCTGACGCAGCATCTCGGCCAGTTCCGGGGTCGAGACCTTGAGCGGCGTCGGGATCAGATGCGCGTTGCCGCGTGGTCCATATAAAAAGGTGTCACCGATATAGGCTGACACGCCGCCGGTCAGGCTGACCACCGAAATGTTGGACTTTGGAAAGACTGGCGCCATGTAGCGCACGGTGATCGAGCTGGCCTCGCCCCAGCCAACCCCCAGCAAGTCGTTTGGGGCGAGTTTCTGCATCAGGAAGCTGGCTGCGGCGCGCCCGATACGCGGCGGGGCGGGCAGGTCAGGCGCCTCGGGAACCACGCGGGCGTCGATCAGGCCAAAAGCGGAAACCAACTCGCGTTGTAGCGTGATGCAGCCATCATAGGGCGAATTTATGCGCAGTTCGATCAGCCCGCTCCGACGACCTTTTTCCAACAGACGCGATACCTTGATGCGCGAGGTTCCCAACATGTCGGCGATGCGGTTCTGAGTCAGCCCGTCATTGTAGTAGAGCCATGCGGCGCGGGTAATCTGCTCGGTGTCGATGTCATCGGGCAATGGGTCGGCCAAGGGGGCAGTCATGGAGTCGATATCCTGGATCGGCAAATCTTGGGGCATCGCTCACCTCTCTGTTTTTTAACATGACGTTCAGTAACATGGCCCCGGCGGACCAAATGGACACTATGATCTCATTAAATGCAAATGCGCACAGCCTTGTCTAGCGGATTGTCACGGAAGTTAGTTTTTATGTAGTTTTGCCTATCATTATTAAAGCGGCAGTTGACAGAGGTGTTCAAAAGTTTTTCACTTAAACAAATGATCGGCACATCGACGATTCGCAGAGTTGGCGTGTCAACAGGTTCATGGCGGATTTCAGGGGGATGGAATGTTTGTTCAATTGGTGCATATCAGGATAAAACCAGGTAGGGTCGGTGAATTTCTCGAGGTGTTTCGCGGTAATTTCGAGGGCACGCGCAAAGAGCCGGGCAATTTCCGCTTCGACGTGTTGCAGGACCCTGAAGACGAACACCACTTTGTTATATACGAGGCTTTCGAGAATGAGGCGGCACTGGATGCCCACCGCTTGACCGAGCATTACAGGAAGACCGTCAAGGGGCTTGCCGAACTGATGACCACCGGGACCCGGGAAAAGGACTTCTTTCGCATGGTCATGCCTGATCACGACGCGGCGCTGAATGGGGAATGAGTATGGTTGTGCCCGACAGCACAGCCGTCCGGGACCTAGGCGCGGTGCCCTTGGTGGCCTTGCGCGGCGTCTGGAAGGTATTTGAGAGTGTGACTGTGTTGCGCGGCATTGATTTCGACATCCGCCGCGGCGAAGTGCATGCGTTGCTGGGTGGAAATGGTTCGGGAAAGTCGACCATCGTCAAGATTATTTCGGGTGCCTATCAGCCCACCGCTGGCAGTGTTGAGGCAGGTGGGCATGCGCAGGTTCTGACCAGCCCGGCACAGGCCCATGCCAAGGGCATCTACATGGTGCCGCAAGAACCGCATATCTTTCCCAATCTATCGGTGCTGGAAAATCTGACTACCGGGCTTGCGGAGGATGTGGCGGCGACCGAGGCCCGTGCGCGTGCCATTGCCCAGGAGATTGGCCTGAGAGTTGCTTTCAGCGCCCCAGGCGGTAGTCTGTCGATTGCCAACCAGCAACTGGTGGAGATCGCCCGCGGGCTGATGCGCAATGCGCGAGTGCTGATCTTGGATGAGCCGACCTCATCCCTGACCCACCATGAGGTCGAAAGCCTGGCCCGGCAGATGCGCCTCCTGACCGCACGCGGTATCGGCATCCTGTTCATTTCGCACCGGCTGGATGAGGTGCTGGCCTTTTCCGACCGGGTCAGCGTGCTGCGCGATGGGCGTTTCGTGTTGGCTGCCCCGACTGCAGAACTGAGTTCCGAGCGACTGATAGAAGCCATGCTGCCGGAAGATTATCACGCCTGCGCTGAACACGTCACGACGCGTCCCTCCACAGTCAGGGCGCGCCCGGTTCTTCAGGTGCGCGGCCTGTCCTCGCAAAGCTTTCGTGATGTTAGCCTTGAGGTACATGCGGGCGAGGTTGTGGGGATTTCCGGCGTAGTCGGGTCCGGGCGCACCGAACTGGCCGAGGCGATCTATGGCATCGACAACACCGCCACCGGCGAGGTGGTGATCAATGGCACACCCGCACCCCGGCGCAGCCCGCGCCTGTGCCAGGAAATGGGATTGTCCTATGTGCCCGAGGACCGCCATGCCAACGGTATCTTTCTGGATTTGCCCAGCGCCCAGACCATTTCCGCCGCGCTGATGGCACTCAGCGGCGGCCGCTTTATGCGTCCGGCTCAGGAAATTGCGCTGGCGAACCGATTTGTCCAGCGGCTGCGTATCAAGTTGTCCTCGCCGATGCAGGTGGCGCGCACGCTGTCGGGGGGCAACCAGCAAAAGGTGGTCCTGGCCAAGGCATTGGCGCCCGAGCCCAGAGTGATTATCCTGGATGAGCCGACCCGGGGCATCGATGCGCACGCGCGCCAGGATGTCTACCGGATCATCCGGGAATTGACCGATGCCGGAGTTGGCGTGGTGGTGATTTCCTCAGAGGTCAGCGAGATTGCCGAGGTCAGCGACCGGGTGCTGATCATGCGGCGCGGTCGCCTGCATGCGCTGCCGCCGGGGCCGATCGAGGTTGACCATATCGCTAACCACATTTTTGCCCAGACTGCGGAGGCGCAGGCATGAGCCGGATTTTCAAAAGCCGCGAATTTCTGGTGCTGCTGTTGCTGGTGGGTATGATCTTGGCGGTCAGCACCGTCAACAAGGCGGTGCTGCGCCCGGTGACACTGATCAATATTCTCAACTCTTCACTGTTTTTGATGCTGATCGCTATCGGGCAGATGTTCGTGATCCTGACCCGAGGTATCGACGTGTCAGTGGGTGCGATTGCCGGGGTTTCGGCGGTGATCTTCGGCTTTGCCCTCAACGCGGGTTTTCCGCTGCCGGTGGCGATGGCGGCGGCGCTTCTGACCGGGCTGTTGGCGGGTATGGTCAATGCGGTCGGGGTGGTGTTCGTCGGCATTCCGCCGATTATCATGACCCTGGGTACGTTGGGTATCTATCGCGGCTTGATGCGAGTTTTGACCGGCGGCAGTTGGATCGAGTCGATTCCGCGAAACATCAAGGCCCTGGCAGTGACGCGCTTTGCCTCGATCCCGCTGATGGTCTGGGGGGTAGCGGTGCTGGTGATTGTGGTGGCCATCCTCATGCACCGGATCCGTGCCACCCGGCATTTTTATGCGGTGGGCGACAATCTGGACGGGGCTTACCTGTTGGGAATCAATACGCGGCGCACCCGCTTTATCGCGTTTTCGCTGGCCGGGTTGTTTGCCGGTGCGGCTGCGATTGTGTTTGTCGGCCAGATCGGCTTTGTGCCGATGCAGACCGGCGACGGGCAAGAGCTCAAAGCGATCGCAGCGGTGGTACTGGGCGGGGTCAGCCTGATGGGCGGCACCGGCAGCATCTGGTCGGCAGTTATCGGCGCGCTGTTTCTGACAGCGGTGGATTCGATGATGATTTTCCTACGCATCCCCGGTTCCTGGAATAACGCAGTGGCCGGCGCTGTGCTGCTGGCGGTGGTGGTTCTGGATTATGCGATCCGGCGTGCTGCTGAAAAGCGCCGCCTGACCCTGCGCGCGGCGGAAATGTTGCGCGCCGAGACCGCAATGGCTCCGGCGGGTGTACAATCGGAGGGTCGGGCATGAGCAATCTGCGCTGGCTGAAAAGCTGGGAATTTGCCTTGCTGGTGGCGCTGATGGTGGAACTGGCGGTGCTGGGCATGATCAATCCGGCCTTTCTGAATGTGCAGAATCTGCTTTATTCCACCAGCGATTTTGTCCATGTGATCATTGCCGCCGTCGGACTGACCCTGATCATCATGACCGGGGGCATCGACATTTCCGGAGTGTCGCTGATGGGGCTGGCTTCGATCGTGCTTGGACTGAGCTTTGTCGCCGGCGCACCGATCTGGCTGGCGGTGGGGGTGGCGCTGGCGGTCGGGCTGCTGGCAGGGGCCTTCAATGGCAGCGTAGTGGCCAATACTGACGTCAACCCGCTGGTAATTACCCTGGCGATGCTGTTTCTTTATTCTGGTGTGGCCACCGGTCTGCCAACGCTCTTGGACATGCTCGGCTTCAAAGCCTATGGCGCCGGCGGGTTTGAGGCCTATCAATACGAGGGCATCAATGGGCTGCCCAAATCCTTTACCTGGTTTGGCACCGGGCGGATCGGTTGGCTACCGATGCCGCTGGTGGTGACCTTGGTGCTGACGCTCATTGCCGGCTGGCTGATGGGGCATACCCGGTTTGGCCGATTCTTGCAGTTGATCGGCGTCAATGCCGAGGCTGCGCGCCACACCGGGGTGCCACTCAAGCGTACGCTGATCACGGTTTATGCCTTGAACGGCCTTGCCGCAGCAGTGGCCGGGCTGGTGCTGACCGCCTATTTCACTTCGGCGCGCTCGGACCTTGGGGCCGAGGCGCTGCTCAATATCATTACTGCCGTAGTGCTGGGTGGCTCGTCGATCTATGGCGGCGAAGGCTCAGTGCTGGGCACGTTTCTGGCCGGCCTCGTGCTGGGCTATCTGCGTCAGGGGCTGCTGGCGTTGGGCATTACCAGTGATGTGGTGCCGGTGATCGTCGGCGCCTTGCTGATCGGCTCGGTGGCCGGGCGGATCGGGCTGGCAGCGCTGCAGCGTAGCCGGGCCAACAGGGCGGCCTATGAAACCGAACGGCAGGCGGTAGCGGCAAATGGCGAGTGAGGCTCATTCGCCTTCATCAAGAGGCCGGTTTACGGCCCGTATCTGCAAACTTTACCAGGAGGAAAGAAAATGAAAGCTAGAAACAAGATATTGGCCGGGGGGCTGATGGCAGCGCTTACGCTGGGCCTGTCGACCCTGTCGGCTGCGGCGCAGGAGGCGCGTGTTGCGTTCATTCCAAAGCTGACCGGAGTCGGCTTTTTTGAATCAGGTGGTGCCGGGGCCATGGCTATGGGCGAACAACTCGGCATCGAGGTCAAATATGACGGGCCGTCGCAGGCATCGGTCTCGGGCCAGGTGGAGTTCATCAACAATTTCGTCAACCAGGGCTTCAATGCGATTGCCATTTCAGCGCTGTCGCCGGACGGGCTGTGCGAGGCGCTCAAGCGTGCGCAGGATCGCGGTGTCAAGGTGCTGACCTGGGATTCCGACGTGAATCCGGAATGCCGGTCCTACTATATCGATCAGGGCACCCCCGAGCAACTGGGCGGATTGCTGGTCAAGATGGCCGCTGACCAGATGGAAGACCCAAGCGCGCCGCACCAGGTGGCGTTCCACTATTCCTCGCCCACAGTAACCGACCAGAACCAATGGGCCGAAGTAGCCAAGGCGATTATAGCCAAGGATTACCCGAGTTGGGAAGTTGTGGCCACGGTGTTTTCCAATCAGGATGCACAAAAGGCGGTTCAGGTGCCCTCAGCATTGTTTCAGACCTACCCTGACCTTGACGCAGTGATCTGCCCCGATGCCAATGCACTGCCCGGCACGGCACAGGCGGCGGAAAACCTGGGCATAGCCGGCAAGGTGATTGTCACCGGTTTTTCAACGCCCAACACGATGCGCCAGTATGTCAAGAGCGGTACGGTTGACCGTTTTGGACTGTGGGATGTGGTGATGCAGGGCAAACTGGCGGTCTATATCGCCGATCAACTGGTAAAAGGTGCAACCTGGAAAGTGGGCGACAAAATCGATGTGCCCGGCATCGGTACTGTTGAGGTCTCGCCGAACTCGGTTCAGGGCTATGACTATGAAGCGCCTGGCAACGGTATCATCCTGCTGCCCGAACGCACTGTCTTCAACGCCGAGAATATCGACGATTTCGACTTTTGACCGACAGACAGCCATGCCCGCCGTGCCTTGTGCGCGGTGGGCAATTTGCGGCATTCGGCCGAAAAGGATAAAAAAGCGGGGCACAACAGGCAGATGTCGACGGTCGTCAAGGGGGCAGGGATTTCGGGCCATACCGGCGCAGGACAAGCAAAGCTTTTCCTGAAGCGTGGGGCCGATTATGATTGAGGCATAAGGAACCGGGTGAACCGGCTACTCAACCTCGAGACCGGGCTGTATGGCGATGCGGGCCTTTGACACGGCTATCTTTCAGTGTCTGACCAAAGAGACGGAGCGGGGCGGTCTGAATATCGCGCCGTTAATTCTGCCCCTCTCGGGCAGGACTAACAGGCCCTGACCCCAAGAGCGGCAACATCAGGGTAAAAAGCTCGGCCTGAGAGGAAATGCTGCACTTTTTATAGAGTTGTTTGCGGAAAACTTTCACGGTTTGTGGACTGATCCCCAAACGTAACCCGGTTGACACGGATGAGTGCCCCTGCATCACCAGCAACGCGACTTGTGCTTGTCGCGGACTCAGGGAAATCGAATGCGTGTTGCTGACGGCTGCGATCAGGTCGGAAACCAAATCACCTTCGGCAAGTTCGCCTTTTGATACGAGGTCTTTCCAATGTGCTTGCGAGAGTTCCACGACGATCGGCGCAATGCGTTTGGCTGTCGCAATCTCACGGGGATTGAAACGCTGGTTCGAAATTTTGTCGCGTCCCAAGCACACATGTAATGAAACGCCTTTGGATGGGTAAGAGACAAAGCCAATTTCGTCGATCATGGTGGTACTGCGGTAGTAATCCAAAAAATACCGGTTTCGCTGAAACTGATCGGGCGCGATATCGCTGAGGCGATACATGCCGGCGGGCGCGTGTTCGAGATGCAGGTCGTGGAACGGATCCAGCAGGTAGGCGCCGGTCAGGTAAAGGTTCTCAAAGGCGGCGTGTACCTGGGGCTGGCGGCTTTTTGTTCTGAAGGGCAACGGCGCCCGGTCCTGAAAATAAGCCAGCGTCGTGACATTGTCATGGGCTATGCAACTGGCCAGCCATGCGCCAAGATGGGCTTCGAAACTTTCGCGGCGCAGATTCGCAATGGTGGCGGCAAGCAATGCCTCGGTTGACAGGCCGGTTTCAAGCATTTGTACCACTTTGGGGGTATATACCCCCCAATCTGTGCAGTTTAGCGTATAAATGGCAAATTAAGAGGTATGCTTGGGGAACACAAGGGAGAGCATGAAGGAAGTTGCGGTCGATATTGTCAATCTGACGAAGTGCTATGGTGATTTCACGGCACTTTCGGATGTTTCGCTCGACATACGGGACAATGAATTTTTCACGCTGCTTGGACCTTCGGGCTGCGGTAAGACTACCTTGCTGCGTACTGTTGCCGGGTTTGAAAATGTCACCGAAGGTGCGATCCTGCTATACGGTGAAGATATTGCCAACCTCCCCCCCAACAAGCGCCCGGTCAACACCGTGTTCCAGCAATATGCGCTGTTCCCCCACATGGATGTTATGCAGAATGTCCTGTTCGGGCTACTGCGGCTTGGACAGGATGCTGCCAGTGCACGGGCGAGGGTCGGCGAGGTCCTGGAGATGGTTCAGCTTGGCGGATTTGCACATCGCTTGCCCGGACAGCTTTCGGGCGGACAGCAGCAAAGGGTGGCGCTGGCCCGCGCGCTTGCGCCGAACCCGAAAGTGCTGTTGCTGGATGAACCGCTTTCGGCGCTTGATCTCAAGCTGCGTCAGGCGGTGCGGTTGGAATTGCAGCAGTTGCAACGCGACACTGGCATCACGTTCATCTTCGTAACCCACGATCAGGAAGAAGCGCTGACCATGTCCGACCGGATTGCGGTGATTGCGGAAGGACGTGTGCAGCAGGTCGGTACGGCGCGCGATATTTATGAAGCACCGATCAACAAATTCGTGGCCGATTTTATCGGGGAAACGAACCTGATAATGGTCCAAGTTTTGGGGTTGGCGGACGGAAATGCGACCTGCCTGCTGCCAGGCGGAGGCAAATGCACATGCCCGGCAGCGCAAGGTGCGATTGCCGGCGAGGGACATATATCTGTCCGGCCGGAACGTGTGGGCTTTGCCGAACCCGACGCGGGGGTGATGTCGGGGCAGGTTGCCAGATTGGTTTATCTTGGCACCGATATGCATGTGGATGTGACGCTGGTTGATGGTGAGACCATCACTGTGCGGACACAAAATTCCACAGGCAGTTATATTCCGCCTGTCGGCGAAAATGTTGGGTTGACATTCGAGCAAGGCGCCGCACGCCTGTTGGTGGATTGATGGTAGCCGGTATCGAAAACAACAACAGTTCCAACACCAGCACCTATGCCGGGCTGGGATCGCTCTTGATCTTGCCGACCTGGCTGGTCATAGGGTTCTTTCTGGTGTTGCCGGTTCTGATGATGCTGGTCTATTCTTTCCTGACGAAAGAGTTTCGCGGTGGTGTGATCTGGGAGTTTTCGCTGGCGGCCTATGATCAGTTCTTCTTTGACCGTGGCCTGTTCGGGGATGAGCCGCCGAAAATCGAATGGACCTACATCATCATATTCTGGCGCTCGATCTGGTTGGCGGCGGTGGCGACTTTCCTGTGCCTGCTGGTCGGCTTCCCGACGGCCTGGTTCATCGCCACGCGCAGCGGGCCGAATAAATCTCTCTGGCTGTTCCTGATCACCATTCCCTATTGGGTGAACCTGCTGATCCGCACGATTTCAATGAAATTCCTGATCCGTGACACCGGGCCATTGAATGAATGGTTGCTCGCGGCCGGGGTGATTCCAGAGCCGATCCACATGATCAATACAAATTTTGCGGTGCAACTGGGGCTGTTCTATTCCTATTTGCCATTCATGGTGCTGCCGATCTACGCAGCGGTTGAGCGCTACAACTTTGCCTATTCCGAAGCCGCCGCCGACCTTTACGCCGGGCGCTGGGCGACATTGCGCAAGATCATCCTGCCGATCGTGAAGCCGGGTATCATTGCTGGCTGCATTCTTGTGTTCGTGCCTTCGCTGGGCGCGTTCCTTGCGCCGGATCTTCTGGGCGGTGCAAAAAATTTCATGATCGGATCACTGATCGAAGAGCAGTTCAAGGGCAATGCAGGCAATTGGCCCTTTGGGGCGGCTGCCGCGATGATCCTGCTGTCAATGGTGTTGATCGTCCTTACATTTTATGCCCGCCAGCAAATGAAGCAGGGAAAACGGTAATGGCACGGAACAATGATATGCGCTGGTTCCCCGGGTTCTCGGTGACGACGCTGCTGTGTCTTTTCCTGCTTTATGCGCCGCTGATCATCGTTGCGGTTTATTCCTTCAATGACAGCAAATCGATCACCAACTGGGGTGGCTTTTCGCTGCGCTGGTATGCGGATGTGTTCTGGGGTGTGGAAGCCCCCAGGTTCAGGGCCGCTGCGATCAATTCCTTCATCATCGCGATCAGCGCCGCCATCACCTCGACCATCATTGCAACGATGGCTGCCACGGCCATGCTGCGGGCCGGGCGGTTTCGTGGCAAGACGTTCTCATTTGCGTTGATCAATCTGCCACTCATGGTGCCGGAAATCGTGACGGCGGTTGCCTCGCTGATCTTTTTCTCCGCCATTGGCTTTACCACGGGTATATTGACCATCCTGATTGCCCATATTGTTTTCTGCATCCCGTTTGCCTATTTGCCGATCGCGGCGCGGATGCAAGGCATCGACGACCTTTACGAACAAGCCGCAATGGATCTCTACGCGACCCGTCTCCAGACCTTCCGGTTGATCCTGCTGCCGCTGATGGCACCGGGAATCATTTCGGGGTTTCTGCTGGCTTTCATCATTTCTCTGGATGATTTCATCATTACGAATTTCGTCAAGGGTGCTGGTATCGAGACCCTGCCGACGGCAATTTTTGGGTCTGTCAAACAAGGGATAAAACCCAACATCATGGCAATTTCCACCCTGCTTCTGGCGGTATCGGTGGTCTTTGTAACCCTATCCTGGCTGGTCGGACGGATAGGGCAGAAGCAACAACAAACGGCCACCAACGGAGGAGAATGAAATGAAAAGATCAAGGATAATCGGCATGTCCGCGCTGGCACTGATGTTGGCGGCGGGCGTGGCGCACGCCGAGGGTAAATTGTCGATTTACCATTGGTTCGAATACATGCCGCAAGAACTGCTCGACAAGTTCGCTAAAGAGTACGACGTGGAAGTTACCATGGATACCTTTGATTCAAACGAGGCGCTGCTCGCCTCGTTGAAAGCCGGTAAGATGGGCAGCTACGACGTGGCGATTCCCGGCGACTACATGGTTGAAATCATGACCGGCGAAGGGATGCTGGATACATTCGAGCCATCGGAACTCAGCAATTTTGGCAACATTGCCCCACAATGGGTGGACGTGCCTTTTGACCGGGGGCGCAAGCACTCGATCCCCTACCAGTGGGGCTCGACCAGCTTTGCGGTGAACCGCGATGTCTATAAAGGGGATATCAACACCCTCGCGATCATCTTCGAGCCGCCAGAGGCGCTGCGTGGCAAGATCAACGTCCTCGACAGCCAGGGCGAAGTGCTGGCACTGGCCTCCATGTATCTGGGCATTCCGCAATGCACCAGCGACCGCAACCAGTTGCGCGCCCTGAATGATCTGCTGCAGAACGCCAAGCCGCACTGGGCGTCGTTCGGCTCGGACATTGCCAAGGATGTTTTGGTATCGGGGGATGCCGCCGCCGGCATGATCTGGAATGGTTTTGCTGCCAAGGCGCGCGAGGAGGGCGCCAATATTGAATATGCGTTCCCGAAAGAAGGCTTCGTTGTCTGGATGGACAATGTTGTGCTGCTCAAGGATGCCCCTAACCGCGACAATGCGCTCAAGTTCATGAACTTCCTGCTCGAGCCGGAAAATGTGGCCGCCGTGACCAACTATGCGCAGTACACTGCGGGTGTCACCGGGGTAGAGCCATATCTGGAAGCCGCCGTCACCGACGCTCCCGAACTGAACCCGCCGGCGGACCAGAAGGGTGAGTTCATTCAGGCCTGCCCGCAAGAAGTTCAGACTGTCTATGATAAGATCTGGACAGATCTGAAAAAATAAACCAGCCACCGGGCGGGGGATACGGGGCTGTTCCTCCCCGCCCGGCAGAATGCAGGCGACATGCGCATGAATGGAAAGAATATGGCACAGCAGAATACAGCATTTACGACCGACGAGATCCTGGCTCAGGACGCCCATCTGATCCAGTCATTTGCCAATCTCGATGGTTTGAAACAACAGGGTGCACGCACCGCAATCGTTAAGGCCAACGGGGCTATAGTGACTGACAGCGAAGGCAACGAACTGATCGACGGGATCGGCGGACTCTGGTGTGTGAATGTCGGCCATGGGCGCAAAGAAATCATCGATGCGATCACCAAACAACTGAAGACACTGGACTATTATTCGACCTTCTACAATTTTACCCACCCGGCGGCGGCGGCGTTGGCTGATAAACTGGCAAGCTTGGCGCCGGGGGGGCTCAATCAGGTTTATTTTGGCAATTCTGGCTCGGTGGCCAATGATTCCGCCATTCGCATGCTGCACCATTACAACAACCGTCTCGGGCGCCCGAACAAAAAGAAAATCCTGTCGCGCTTCGGGGCGTATCACGGCTCTACCCATCTGGCGATGGCTTTAACGACGCCTGCCTATAGTGATGGCTGGGATACTGCTGCCGAAGGGCTGGTGCATCATTTGCGTGCGCCCTATGCCTACCGCGAAGCAGGCGAGATGACAGAAGCCGAGTTTCTGGATGCTTTGGCTGATGACATGCTGGGGGCGATCCACCATATCGGCGCCGAAAACATCGCCGCCTTCATTGCCGAGCCGATCATGGGGGCCGGTGGCATTCTGGTGGCGCCCGATGGCTATCATGCCCGCATGCGCCAGATTACGGCGGATCATGACATAAAATATATTGCCGATGAGGTGGTTACCGCCTTTGGGCGTCTGGGCCATATGTTCGCATCCCAGGACATGTTTGGCATGGAGCCCGACATGATCACTACTGCCAAGGGCCTTACCTCGGGCTATCAACCGCTTTCGGCGACCATCATTTCCAATGAGATTTACGAGGTGATTTCCAAGCCAGGCGCCATGTTCCTGCATGGTATGACCTATTCCGGCCATCCCGCCGCCGCAGCCGCCGGTTTGGCCAATATCGGCATTCTGGAGCGTGAACAAATCCCGCAAAAGGTGCGTGTCACCGGAAAGGTATTTGAGAATGCCCTGTGCGGCTTGAGCGATCTGGATATCGTCGGCGAAGTGCGGGGCAGCCATTTCATGATGGGGATCGAGTTTGTCAAAAACAAGGATAGCAAAGAAACCTATGCAGATGAAGTCAATGTCGGCTTGCGGGTCGCCCAGGAGGCGCAAAAGCGTGGACTGATTGCGCGACCATTAGGCAATATCCTGATTTTGTCGCCGACATTGATCATGGAGGAAACCATGATTGGCCAGATCGAAGGCATCCTGCGCGACAGCATCACCGCTGTTACGGCCACATTGCCTGTCTAGGAGGCCCTCATGACTGATCTGACATTCAGGGATTGGCAAACAAGGGCCGAAAAGCGGAAGTTCCGCAACCGGTGTTTTATCGACAGGGCGTGTAGCGATTCCCGGCCCAGGGAAAAATTCGAGACCATAAACCCGGCGATAGGCGAGGCTCAGACGGAAGTGGCATGCGGTAATGGCGATGATCCTCTTTTGGCGGAATGAAGCAATCTGGTTACGGGCGTGAATTGTCATTGCATTCGTTTGACAAATATACCGCCCTGAAAGCCACCTGGATCAAATGCGACGCGCGAACCCAACTTTGATGAAAGCCAAGCATTGACATTCAAGAGGACGCGAAAATGCCGATCGAAGAAGTAGATACACTTGTTGTTGGCGCGGGCCAAGCCGGCGTTGCCATGAGTGAACATCTGAGCCAGGCGGGCGTGCCCCATCTGGTGCTGGAGCGTGACCGGATCGCCGAGCGTTGGCGTACGGGACGTTGGGATAGCTTGGTGGCCAATGGTCCGGCGTGGCATGACCGCTTTCCGGGTCGGGAGTTTTCCGGTGATCCCGAGGCGTTCGTCGCCAAGGAAGATGTTGCCGACTATTTCGTGGCCTATGCCGATCAGATTAATGCCCCCATCCGCACCGGTATAGATGTGACCGAGGTGCGCCGCCTTGAAGGGCGCCCCGGATTTCGGGTCGATACCTCGCAAGGCGTGATCAAGGCGCGCAATGTGGTTGCCGCAACCGGCGCATTCCAATGTCCGGTTATCCCCCCCATCCTGCCCGAAGACGCCAGCATCACCCAGATACATTCTTTTGAATATCGCAATCCGGAGCAGTTGCCAGATGGTGCAGTGATAGTGGTTGGTGCCGGTTCATCCGGCGTTCAGATTGCCGATGAACTAATGCATGCGGGCAGGAAGGTCATCCTTTCGGTTGGGCCGCATGATCGCCCGCCGCGCAGTTACCGCGGCCGTGATTTCGTCTGGTGGTTGGGGGTACTTGGTATGTGGGATGCCGCAGCCCCTGCACCTGGCACCGAACATGTGACCATTGCGGTCAGCGGTGCGCGCGGCGGTGAGACCATCGACTTTCGTGCGCTTGCCAATGCGGGCATGGCGCTGGTTGGACGCACGGAAAGCTATGCGGATGGTGTGCTGCGTTTTGCCGGTGATCTTGTCGAAAATATCAACAACGGGGATGCCAGCCATCTGGCGATGCTGGAGGCCGCTGACGTCTATATTGCCCGCAACGGACTTGATTTTCCCGAGGATCCCGAAGCCCGCAGGAAATTGCCTGACCCGAATTGCATGACCAACCCTGTCCGCGAATTGAATTTGGCCGACGCGGGCGTGAACTCGATCATCTGGGCCACCGGGTTTTCACAGGATTTCAGCTGGCTGAAAGTGGATGCCTTTGATGATGACGGCAAACCCAAACACCAACGTGGGGTTTCAAGTGAGCCGGGCATTTATTTCCTTGGCCTCCCGTGGCAGTCTCGACGGGGGTCGACCTTCATCTGGGGGGTCTGGCATGATGCCAAATATCTGGCGGATCAGATCTCCATTCAACGGATGTATGCCCAATATCCTGGCCCGAAAGACACCTGACAGGAGCAAAAATGGCCCATACACGCATTCGAAAATTTAACACCAAAGATACTTATCCGGAACAAAATCTGGACAATGACCTGTGCCAGGCGGTGGTCACGCAGGGGGGCAAAACTGTCTATCTGCGCGGCCAATGCCCGCAAAATCTGGATGATGCAGTCAATATCGACAGCCATGATCCGGTGGAGCAGACCCACAAGGTGATGCAAAACATCCGGCAGTTGCTCGAAGAGGCGGGTGGACGCATGGAGCATCTGGTCAAGGTGGTGGTCTATATCACCGATGTGCGCCACCGCGAGGCCGTTTACTGCACCATGGGCGAATATATCAAAGGCGTGTACCCTGTCTCTACCGGGTTGGTTGTGCAGGCGCTGGCCCGGGCCGACTGGCTGGTGGAAATAGACGCAACCGCTGTTATCCCGGAGGAATGAAATGACGTTTTCCCTTGTGGCCCGCTGCGAAAAGACCGGCATGTTCGGTGTGGCGATCTCCTCGTCATCACCCGCAGTGGCAGCGCGCTGTGCCTATACGCACGCCGGGGTGGGCGCGGTGGCATCACAAAACATCACCGACCCTAGATTGGGGCCGCGCATGTTGGAACTGATGGGCGGCGGACTGAGCGCCACCGCCGCAATTGCCGAGATTGCCAAAACCGGGCGCTTCATGACGTATCGGCAGGTTCTGGCCATTGACGCCACAGGTGAAACAGCTATCCATTCCGGGTCCAATTCGCTGGGCGTCTGGACGCAGGCAGTGGGCGAGAATGTCTTATCCGCCGGCAATATGCTGGCCAATGACGGGGTGCCACAGGCTATTGTTGAGGGCTTTTCTTCGGCCACCGGCCATATCGGCGATCGCCTGATTGTCGCGATGCGTGCCGGGTTGGCACAGGGGGGCGAGGCCGGACCGATTCATTCGGCCGGTATGCAGATTTGCGATCAGGTGCCGTGGCCTGTGGTCGATCTGCGCTGTGACTGGAGTGAGGATTGCCCGATCAAGGCCATTGCCACCGCGTGGGCCGTTTACAAGCCGCAGATGAATGCCTATGTGCAGCGCGCCCTTGACCCGCGTGAGGCACCCTCTTATGGCGTGCCAGGCGACGAATAGTGGCAATGGAAACTCTGGAAATTCTTGACCGGCTCATTGCCTTCCCAACGATCAGCGCTGACAGCAATCTGGCGATCATTGACTATATCCAGGACTTTCTGACTGCCCGCGGATTTGCGGTGCATCGGGTGCCGGACAAGACTGGCCTGAAGGCAGGTCTGTTTGCGCGTATCGGGCCAGGCGATTGCGCGGGGGTTTTGCTGTCAGGGCATACCGACGTGGTGCCGGTTACCGGTCAGAACTGGACAACGGACCCGTTTAGAATGCGTGTGGCCGATGGAAGGGCCTATGGGCGTGGCACGACCGATATGAAGGGCTATTTGGCCTCTATGCTGGTGCTGGCCGACCGGGCGGCCCGGGTTGAACTGAAGCAGCCGCTAAAGCTTGCTTTTTCCTTTGATGAGGAGATCGGCTGTGTCGGCATTCGGTCAATGATTGACCGGCTTAGCGAAACCATTGGCCTGCCCGACATGTGTTTTGTGGGCGAACCGACCATGATGCAGGTTGCTGTTGGGCACAAGGGTAAGGTCGCTTTGCGCGCCAGTTGTCACGGGATGAGCGGCCATTCGGCCATGGCGCCAAACTTTCTGAATGCGCTGCATTTGGCAACCGACTTTGTGTCCGTGTTACGGGAAATACAGAGCGATTTTGCCGCAAATGGTGTGCAGGATGCGGACTATGGTGTGCCCTATTCCACTATCCATGTGGCAAGGATATCCGGCGGCAGGGCACTCAATATCGTGCCGGAAATGGCCGAAGTTGATTTCGAATTTCGCCATCTGGTGGCGGACAACCCAGATGATATTCTTGCCCGGATAACGGCGGCGGCGCAAAAGCTAGGGGCAGCGTATCAGGCACGGTTTCCGGTTGCCAACATTGACGTGCAAAAACGACTTGCCTATCCTGGGCTGGATACGGATCCTGATAGCGAAGTGGTACTCCAAGCGCAGAAGCTGGCCCTTGCAACGGGTACCACCAAAGTCGCCTTTGGCACCGAGGCCGGCTATTTTTCTACACAATTGGGCATTCCTACAATTGTCTGCGGGCCCGGGTCGATGGATGATCAGGGCCACCAGCCCGATGAACATGTTACGCTGTCCCAGTTGGTGGCGTGTGATACGATGTTTGGCCGGTTGTTGCGTGAAATCTTGGGATAGGGCTTCAAGCAGCTCAATTCATTTGAACCGTAAAGGGGGGCCTCATGAACGAACCATCCGCCCGAATTCAAAACCAAGGTTGCACTTGAGGCGACCCGTGAGGAACTGACGATGGTCGTTGTCAGCGAGGTGGTTGGTACCGAGGCTGAATAACGCATCCTCAACCAAAGATGCGAGGCTTCTTTGAGTTCAACGATACAGTAATGCTTGTCTGTGAAGCCAGATTGATACAGCACTTGGGTAGGGGTACACGGTCAATCTGGCAGAGACTGGAGTGCCTGTTTTATGACAGCATTGCATTGTGTGGTTGAGTGCACGGATTCACGTGAGTTTTCTGGTAGGCCCGGCAGGACTCGAACCTGCGACCAAAGCGTTATGAGCGCTCTGCTCTAACCAACTGAGCTACAGGCCCAACCTAGGACGCAGGGGTATCAGAAAGATACCGGGCGTCAAGAGGTTTGCTGTGCTGATCTTTTGTGGGTATCCTGCGCGAAAAGGAGAACCTGATGCCTGAAAATACCCGCGCTCTCGGTCTGCGCTTTTTTATCGTATATGTTCTGGTCGCGATCATGGCGATGGGCATCAGCTATGTCCTGATCCGTTATACAGGGTTACCCTCGGGCAGTGTGTTCAGCTTTTTGCCGGTCTTTGTCGCCTCGATTGATGCGGGCCATCAGTTTTACCGGCGCAGTGGCCGCCGTCCGACTTCCGGGGAAAACTGGAGCATGGCAGTCGTCTTCACCGTGATTGCATTCGTTGTTTCACTGGCGATCGGCCTGGCTGTTCTGGGGCGAAACCTGCTCGGGGCCTTTGACAACCCGATGGTTGGCGTGATGCTTGCGGTTCTGACCCTGCTGACATTCCTGTCGTCGTGGTTCTTTTTCCGCCTCGGGGCCAAAATACAGAATAAAGCCGCAGCCAAACAGTAAACAAGCCGGTATCAGCGGGATTTGGCGGGCAAACCGATAGACAGCGTGCGCTGCAGTTGATACCTGATCAGCGAAAACTGTTTCATGACGGGAGCATCCGATGACCAGTGAGAAAACCAGCCTGTCCTATGCAGATGCGGGGGTGGATATTGATGCGGGAAATGCACTCGTTGAGCAGATAAAACCCGCAGCACAGCGCACCAACCGACCCGGTGTCATGGCGGGGTTGGGTGGCTTTGGGGCCTTGTTTGATCTGAAGGCTGCCGGCTACAGGGACCCTGTGCTGGTCTCGGCAACAGATGGTGTCGGCACCAAGCTGCGCATTGCAATAGATACTGGCATGGTTAACACGATTGGCATTGATCTGGTTGCCATGTGCGTCAATGATCTGGTTTGCCAAGGGGCAGAGCCATTGTTCTTTCTGGATTATTTCGCCACAGGCAGGCTTGACCCGCAACAGGGCGCCGCGATTGTCGAAGGCATTGCCAGAGGCTGTGAGGGGGCAGGCTGCGCGCTGATTGGCGGCGAAACAGCCGAAATGCCGGGTATGTATCATGACGGTGATTTTGATCTGGCCGGGTTTGCGGTGGGGGCGGTGGAACGTGACGGGATATTGCCGGCAGGCGTGACCGAAGGCGATGTTCTGCTGGCGCTGGCCAGCGACGGCGTCCATTCCAATGGCTATTCACTGGTGCGCCGCGTGGTGGAGGTGTCCGGGTTGAACTGGGAATCATCAAGCCCCTTTGGCGAAGGCACACTGGGGGCGGCTCTGCTGACCCCGACCCGTCTCTATGTAAAGCCGGCCCTGGCGGCGTTGCGTACAGGTGATGTACATGCCCTGGCGCATATCACCGGTGGGGGCATTACCGAAAACCTGCCAAGGGTTTTACCAAAAGGGCTGGGTGCCCGTATTGATCTTTCGAGTTGGGAACTGCCACCGGTTTTTCGCTGGCTGGCAGAAACAGGCGGTATCGACGAGCAGGAATTGCTGAAAACATTCAATGCAGGTGTGGGGATGGTCTTGTGCGTCGCCGCGGATAAGGCCGAGGACATTGCCATGCTTTTGCTGGAAAAAGGCGCATATCCCAGCCTGATCGGCGTCGTCAGCGCCGGCGATGGCGTGCAATATTCCGGAAAACTTCTGTGAGCAAACGTGTTGCGGTCCTGATCTCTGGTGGCGGGTCGAATATGGTGGCCCTGGCCAACAGCATGACCGGAGATCATCCGGCCCGTCCGGTGCTGGTTGTGTCCAATGACCCGAAATCTGCCGGATTGGACAAGGCGCGTGATTTGGGAATTGCCGCTTCGGCAATAGATCATCGGCCGTTTGGGCGGGATCGCGAAGGGTTTGAGGCCGCTTTGCATGCCCGGCTGCTGGAGGCAGGGCCGGATGTCTTGTGTCTTGCCGGGTTCATGCGCATTCTGTCCTCCGGTTTCGTGGAACAGTGGCGCGGCAGGATGTTGAATATTCATCCGTCTTTATTGCCTAAATACAAGGGGTTAGATACGCACAGGCGCGCCATTGAAAACGGCGACAAGCAAGCGGGATGCAGCGTTCACGAAGTGACGGCCGATCTGGATGGCGGCCCTGTCCTTGGGCAGGCCCGGGTGCCTGTTCTGCCGGATGATACGCCCGAAACCCTTGCGGCCAGGGTTCTTGTGCAAGAGCATCGCTTGTACCCGGCCGTGCTGCGGCGCTTTGTTTCAGGGGATCGCAGGCGGATCGACCTTGTCTGAGACTTCCCTTTCCGGCATGGATTGCCTATGAGAGAGGAAAGTGGCCCGAAAACAGGCCCGGCAAAGTCAGGAAAACCACTCCGAATGAAAACACTGACCACGACTGAAGAACTGGCAGAGTTCTGCGCTGATGCCAGGAACCATCCGTATGTGACTGTAGACACCGAATTTTTGCGAGAACGCACATACTTTTCAAAGCTCTGTCTGGTGCAGTTGGCGATGCCCGGAGAGACAAGCGAGAATGCCGTGTTGGTCGACCCCTTGGCCAAAGGCCTGTCTCTGGAGCCTTTGTATGAGCTTTTTCGCGATGAAAATGTCGTCAAGGTGTTTCATGCGGCGCGCCAGGATCTGGAAATCTTCTTTCTGGAAGGGGGCGTTTTCCCAAAGCCATTGTTTGATACGCAGGTCGCGGCCATGGTTTGCGGGTTTGGCGATCAGGCCGGATACGAAACCCTGGTGCGCAAGATTGCAAAAAAACCGTTGGATAAAAGCTCTCGCTTTACGGATTGGTCACACAGGCCGCTGAGTGAGGCGCAGAAAAACTATGCGATTGGTGACGTGACCCATTTGCGCCAGATCTATGAATTTCTGTCTGACAAACTGGTAAAAAGCAACAGAGCCAAATGGGTAGAAGAAGAACTTCAGGTTCTTTTGACCCCTGAAACCTACAAAATAGATCCTTCGCAGGCATGGCGCCGGGTGAAAACCCGCACGAACTCGGGACGTTTTCTGGCGCTGGTTCGCGAATTGGCCCGTTTCCGCGAAAGCTATGCGCAATCGCGCAATGTGCCGCGAAATCGTGTGTTCAAGGACGAGGCGCTGCTGGAACTCGCGTCAACCAAGCCACAATCCATGCAGGAATTGGGCCGCTCGCGTTTGCTGATGCGCGAAGCGCGAAAGGGCGAAATAGCCGAGGGCATACTGGCGGCCGTAAAAACGGGGCTTGAGACGGACCCGGAGGATTTTCCGCAACCGGACAGGTCGCGCGAAAAGCTTCAGGTCAATCCGGCGCTCGCGGATTTGCTGCGTGTTCTGCTGAAATCGAAAACGGAATCGACCGGTGTTGCGCAGAAACTCATCGCATCTGCCGCGGATCTCGATGCGATTGCCGCTGGTGAACGCGATTTGAAGGCCCTGAAGGGATGGCGGCGGGAGGTTTTTGGCGATGATGCGCTGCGCCTGTGCAATGGCAAAATCGGGCTGAAGGTCAAAGGCCAGAGTGTGGTTGCGGTTCAGGTGTGACTCTAGATTTACCAAGGATATGCAATATGTTACCGGCGACTGCTCATCTGGTTGCGCGCCGCCTGAACCACGATCCTGCTGACGCCCTGAAGTTTGGCATTGGTCACGTAACGGGCCACCACAACTTCGCGCGACTGCGGCGTTGAGCGTTGTTCAAACCCCGGTGGGGGGGCAATCACAAAACGATAGACCAGCGTCCCCTTGACGGGTTTTTCTTCGTTTTCCGGTTTGAGGCTGCCATCCCAATAGCCCTGAGTTGGCGGCAGACCTGTCGCCCGGATGATTGCGCCGCCGGGGACGCGTTCAACCCGCATGACAACGATCTGATCAACCAGCCCGCGCGAATCCCTGGGCAGGGCGATCTGTTCGGTTTTTTGCAGTGTCTTGCCTTTCGGGCCGGAGCGAAACCAGCCAAACGGATTCAGGCCCGAACCCGCCGAACTGCCGCCGCCACCGCAGCCTGTCAAGATCAATGCACTCGTCAAAGCGGCAATTATGGGTGCTTTCATGTTTTCTGGCCCCTCGTTTCTATCCTTGGGATTAGCTTAAACGAGAGGGCTTGAAAAGCCTTGTTGAACCGACGATTTATGCTAGGGCGGGTAAAATGCTATCCTGCGTCACACGCACAATCCCGAAACCAGCGGAAAAGGAAACCAGAACGATGTCAGATTCATTCAGCTTAGATGTAACGGTCAATGGTTCAATTGGTGATGTGATCGACAAGGTGACAGAGGCCCTGGCGGCCGAAAAATTCGGGATTCTGACGCGGATTGACGTTGATGCGACCCTGAAAAAGAAGATCGATGTCGATTTTCGCCCCTATGTCATTCTTGGCGCCTGCAATCCGGGATTGGCGCATCAGGCGCTGGAGGCCATGCCTGAAATCGGTCTTCTGTTGCCATGCAACGTGACTGTCGAAGAGACCGAGCCCGGCAAATGCCTGGTGCGGTTCATCAACCCGCAGGCGATGATGAGTTTTCAGGATCTCGGGAAAAACGAGACCTTGCAGAAAGTGGGAAAACTGGCCGGCGAGAGTTTCGCCCGCGCCGCTGCGGCTCTGTCCTGAAACGTGGCAATGCAGGCCTTTTCATTGCCTGAAAAGGCCTGTAATCCCTGTCTTGATCCCATTGTCATCACCCAGGCAGGACAAACATAATGGCGACAGAAGCCTTTGAAGACATAGCAGAAAACTTTGAGTTTCTTGACGATTGGGAAGATCGCTATCGTTTTGTGATCGATCTGGGCAAGGCCATGCCACCATTGGATCCGGCCTTTCGCGTAGCTGCGACCAAGGTTGATGGCTGTGCAAGCCAGGTCTGGATCATGCCGGAAATAGAGGGCCATGGTGCCGATGCGGTTTTCAGGTTCCAGGGCGATAGTGACGCGATGATCGTGCGCGGGCTTGTGGCCATTCTGACTGCCTTGTTCAACGGGCTGACGGTTGCCGAGGTTTTGCAAGTGAATGCCGCAGAAGAACTGGAGCGTCTGGGCCTGAATGACCATCTGTCAGCGCAGCGCTCCAACGGTTTGCGCTCCATGGTGGAGCGGATTCGCAAGATTGCATCCGAGGCGGCTACTGCCGGCTGACGCGTCGCAGCGCCGTTTTCAGATCACCGTAACCCGTGGCGCGACGCTCGTACTCCAGCCCCAACCTGCGCGCACAATCCCGGGCCTTTTCATCCAGAGCCGCGTCATCGGTCTGGGCCTGATAGACGAGTTTTGTGTAGTTGCCAAAGTATAACCCGAGCAGTTCGGGGTGACGATCCAGCCCCAGCGGTTTCCAGACAAAGGCATCAAACTGGCGCACCAGAAAGTCTGTCAGATAGAACGCTGTTATTTCCTCGTCGTGCTCTGAAAACGCAGTGATGCCTTCATAGAATGCATAGCAATGCGGCCCCTGCATCATTTCGACACCAAGCTCGGTGCAGACTGCTTGCAGATCGCCGCCTGTGCCACAGTCTGCGTAAACCACGAATATTTCATTGAAATCATTGCGATGTTTCAGAATGAGTGCGCGCACGGCGTCGGGTATCTTGTCAGGTGTGTTGTGCAAGATGGCCGGCAGGCAAAGAAGCTGCATGTGCTGCCATCTGTTTTGTTTGATCAAGGCAAGAATTTCATGCGCCAGAGCGCCACAGGCAATCAGCAGTATATCCCCGGCCTTCTTCATGGGCGCCAATCCCTGGGCCGTCAGTTTGCCGTCTTCCGGCGCCGTCTGGATTGGAATGCGATCAGACAATGATGATTCCGTTTCTATCCCGCAGCCATCTGGTTGTGTTTCCGGCTCATGAAATCCTTGGCGGTTTCCACCGCAACCGCAGCGTCGCGGCAATAGGCATCGGCGCCAATGGCTTTGCCGAACTCTTCATTCAGCGGGGCGCCTCCGACCAGAATGACATAGTTCTCGCGGATACCCTTTTCGACCATCGTATCAATCACGACTTTCATGTAAGGCATGGTTGTTGTCAGCAGGGCGGACATGCCCAGAATATCGGCTTCTTCGCGTTCCAGAGCTGCCAGATAATCCTCGACCGGGTTGTTGATCCCCAGATCGATCACCTCGAATCCGGCGCCTTCCATCATCATGCCAACCAGATTCTTGCCAATGTCGTGAATGTCGCCCTTGACGGTTCCGATCACCATTTTCCCCATGCGCGGCGCCCCGGATTCGATCAGAAGCGGTTTCAGGATGGCCATGCCGCCCTTCATGGCATTGGCGGCCAGCAGAACCTCGGGAACAAACAGGATGCCGTCGCGAAAGTCATGGCCGACAATCGTCATCCCGGCGACCAGGGCTTCGGTGAGAACGCGGTAAGGCTCCCATCCGCGCTCAAGCAGAATGCTGACGCCTTCCTCGATTTCTTCTTTCAGGCCGTCATACAGGTCGTCGTGCATTTGCAGCACCAGTTCATCATCGGACAGTTCCGAAAGGATAATTTCTTCTTCTGCCATTGCCTTTATCCTGTTCCATGGGCGCAAAGCGCGGTTTTCCTGGTGCAATTCTGACGGCTAAAAGGTCTGGCCGATTGCAGGTTTGCGACATGGGCCGTTACGCTTCCGACCCAAAGCCGGTTATGAGCGACTCCGCCGTCGGGAGCGCCGGGGGGCAGGGGCCTGACCATCGGTGCCGTCCGAAGCAGAAGAAAATCCGCCAAGGGCCGCCGCTATATCCTCAAGCGTGGGCTGAGACGCGGCTTTTGGCCGGCTTTCCAGGGCCGCGCGCATGGCTTTCAGGTGTTCGGGCGTTGTGCCACAGCATCCGCCAATGATCTTGACGCCGCAATTGCGTGCAAGAACCGCATAATCTGCCATCAGTTCGGGGGTGCCGTCATAATGTATGTGGCCATGTACATATTTCGGGATACCTGCATTGCCCTTGGCAATGATCGGGCGTTCGGTGCCGCGGGCGACAAACCCCTGAACCGTGCGCAGAAGATCAGCAGCCCCGACGCCGCAGTTTGCCCCAAACGCCAGAGGCGGATTGGGCAGGCTTTCCACCAGATCGACCATTGCCGCCGAGGTTACCCCCATCATGGTCCGCCCCGCCGTGTCAAAACTCATCGTGCCGCACCAGGGCATTTCCGCCCGCGCAAAAGCTTCGGCTGCGGCGCGGTATTCTTCGGGGGCCGAGATGGTTTCCAGCCAAAGTACATCGACGCCGCCATCCTTCAGCCCCTCGGCCTGTTCGTGGAACATTTCAACGGCAATCGCATGGGTCAAGCTGCCCATCGGCTCCATGATTTCGCCGGTCGGACCGACAGAACCGGCCACAATTACCGGGCGGCCAGCCGTATCGGCCACCTCCCTTGCCAGTTCGGCACCGGCTTTTGAAAGTTCCTGAACCCGATCCTGGGCGCCGTGCAGTTTGAGACGCGAGGCGTTTCCGCCAAATGTATTGGTCAGAAACAGGTCGCTTCCGGCATCAACGGCCCCCTTGTAGAGGCTTCTGATCTTGTCCGGTTCATCGACGTTCCACAGTTCAGGCGCATCGCCAGAACTCAGCCCCATGTTGAAAAGATTGGTGCCGGTCGCGCCGTCGGCCAGAATCCAGTCGCGTTCAGCCAGCATTTTCGCAAGAGCATTCGCCATGTGATCGCCTTTCAAAACAGCATGCCGGCCCCGTCCCGTGGCGGAGCCTTTGATGCAGGGAATGCCACGCACGGCAGTTTAACGCAAATGCATATTCGTCATGAAGATAATGAAGCAGGCATGACCTCGCCGGCGGTCTGCATCATGAATTGCCGCTAAACCGCTGAGGCGGGGCCGGGCGAACCGGATTGCAGGAAATCCGGGGGAGGGCAAAGGTACAATAATGCTGCAAACCCTAGATTGCCAAAGATTGCCGGGAAATCCTTCGGCAACAGGTTTGAGTGTACATCAGGTTTCATTCAGAATCTGGGCCTTGGCTTCTTTCAGGCATTCGCGCAGTTTCGCGCGTATCTCGTCTGGGCTGGATTTGTCACCCAAATCCTTGGCAACCTTGCGAATGACATCTTCATGCCCCGCTTCTTCGAAATCCGCGACGATGACTTCTTTTGCATAGGCGTCAGCATCGTCGCCGGTTTTCCCCAGCAAATGCGCCGCCCACAACCCCAGCAGTTTGTTGGCGCGGGCTTCCGCCTTGAATTTCATTTCTTCGTCATGGGCAAATTTTGCCTCAAAGGCTGTCTCGCGGTCATCGAAAGTGCTCATGCTGTCCTCGTTTGGGCTAAAGTGACGTTGATACAGATATGCCTGTCCGGGGCGCCTGCCGCAAGGGGTGGTGTTGCGCTTCTTGCGAGGATGGCCACCATGGCGTATAGGCGCAGCAAGGGGCAGGAATTTTGCCCGGATGATCGGAGTAGGCATGGCACGGCGCAAAAAGATATACGAAGGCAAGGCGAAAACTCTCTATGAAGGGCCGGAGCCCGGTACCATCGTGCAGTATTTCAAGGATGATGCCACGGCTTTCAATGCGGAAAAACGTGAGATCATTGATGGCAAGGGGGTTCTGAACAACCGCTTGAGCGAGTTTTTCATGACCGGACTGGCGGGAATCGGTGTCCCCACCCATTTCATCAAGCGCCTCAATATGCGCGAACAACTGATCCGGGCCGCGGAAATGGTGCCGCTTGAGATCATTGTGCGCAACTATGCCGCAGGTTCGATCTGCAAGCGGCTTGGACTGGAAGAGGGAATTGCCTTGCCCCGGCCAATCGTCGAGTATTGTTACAAGGACGACGCATTGGGGGATCCGCTGGTTTCGGAGGAACATATTTTCGCTTTTGGCTGGGCCAGCCAGCAGGATATGGACGATATCGTTGCCCTTGCGTTGCGGGTGAACGATTTCATGTCAGGCGTGATGATGGCGGTCGGGATACGTTTGGTGGATTTCAAGATTGAAGTCGGCCGGATATGGGAAGGCGATTTTCAGCGCTTGATTGTCGCCGATGAAATCAGCCCTGACAGTTGTCGTTTGTGGGATATCGAAACCGGGCGCAAGCTGGACAAGGACGTGTTTCGCCGCGACCTGGGGGACCTGGCAGATGCCTATACAGAGGTGGCCCGCCGGCTGGGCGTTTTGCCCAATACCCTGACCGAGGCCCCGAAACCGAAACTCGTCAAATAGGCCCGGTGGTCTGCGGGGCCAGACAATGACCATAAGGAAGACATTCAGATGAAAGCTCGTGTTCATGTCATGCTCAAATCCGGGGTTCTCGACCCTCAGGGTGAGGCGATTCATCATGCGCTGGACAGCCTCGGGTTCACGGGGGTGACCGGTGTGCGCCAGGGAAAGGTGATCGAACTGGAGCTTGATGCGACAGATGCAGACAAGGCCGGGGAATCGGTCAGGGAAATGTGCGAAAAGCTGCTCGCCAATACGGTTATAGAAAGCTACGAGATCGAGATTGAATAGACCGATGCGGGCGGCAGTGATCACCGAATGGCGCAAACCGCTGGAGATTGTTGAGCTTTCCGTGCCGGAATGTCCGGCAACCGGTGTGGTTCTCAGGGTGCTTGCCTGTGGTGTTTGCCGCTCGGACTGGCACGCCTGGTGCGGTTCTGACCCGGATGTAAAGCTTCCGCAGATTCCCGGCCACGAGTATTGCGGTATTGTCGAGAAAACCGGGGCTGATGTCAGCCGATGGCGCGTTGGCGACCGGGTTATCGCACCGTTCATTCTTGCCTGCGGAAAGTGCCCGTCCTGCGCGCGCGGCCAACAGACAACCTGTGCCAATCAGGCCGTACCCGGATTTACCCGGCCCGGGGCATTTGCCGAACAGATTGCCATTCCGTTTGCCGATGAAAACCTGGCGCGTTTGCCGGAGGGAATGGACCCGGCCCTTGCGGCGTCCCTTGGTTGCCGTGTGACAACCGCCTGGCACGCGCTGACCGACCGGGCGGCGCTTGCACCGGGCGAGTGGCTGGCGGTGTTTGGCTGTGGCGGGGTCGGTCTGAGCGCGATGCTGTTGGGACGTGCCATAGGCGCGCGTGTTGTCGTTGTCGATGTGGTGCCGGAGAAGCTGGAGTATGCGGCAAAGCTTGGGGCGGATGCCGTGGTCGACGCCGGTTCGACCGATGCCGCAGCGGCCGTGCATCAGGTTACATGCGGGGGGGCGCATGTCGCCGTCGAAGCCCTGGGCATTCAGGAAACCACGGTTGGCGCGATAAGATCTTTGCGCAAGCTGGGCCGGATGGTCCAGATCGGCATGCCGGCGGGGGCGCACACAGAAATGACACTGCCGATGGATGCCCTTTATTCCGGCCAGCTTGCGTTGTTTGGAACACGCGGAATGCCCGGATGGCGCTATCCAGGCCTGCTGAATCTGATCGCTGCCGGGCAGGTAGATCTTGCGCCTTTGGTTGCGCGGCGTATATCGCTTTCAGAAGTAAGTGAGGAACTGCGCGTCTTTGACGGCCCGGCGCCCCCTGGCGTTGCCGTTGTTACAGATTTTGCGCATTAGCCCGAAGGAACGAACAGGATGAAAGCCGCTGTCATCGAATTTCCCGGATCCAATTGCGACAGGGACCTGGAAGAAGCCTTCCGGCAGGCCGGGGCTGATGTCGTGCGTGTCTGGCACAAGGACACGCGCCTGCCGGAGGGTGTGGATATTGTCGGTATTCCGGGCGGGTTTTCCTTTGGTGACTACCTGCGCTGTGGGGCTATTGCGGCGCGGTCGCCTGTCTGTCGGTCGGTTGTCGATTTTGCACATGGTGGTGGGTATGTTCTCGGGGTTTGTAACGGGTTTCAGGTGCTCACCGAAACCGGGTTGCTGCCGGGGGCACTGATGCGCAACGCCAATCTGAAATTTCTTTGCAAACCAGTCGAGCTGGAGATTTCTACAACCGAGAGTGTCTTTACACGTGGTTTCGCCGCCCAAGCCAGGATCACCGTGCCGATTGCCCATCACGACGGCAACTATACCGCCGAAGCGGATGTTATTGCCCGCCTGAAGGGGGAAGATCGCATAGCCTTTACCTATGCAGACAACCCGAACGGCTCGTCGGCCGATATTGCCGGGGTGCTGAGCGAAAACCGCCGTGTCCTGGGGATGATGCCGCATCCGGAACGTGTGGTGGATGCAAGGCTGGGCGGGACGGACGGGCTGGCTTTGTTTCAGACGCTGGTGAATGTGCTGGAAAACGCCTAGAATCGTGTTCCTCTGCCCGGCACGCTTGAGCCTTCGGAGCAGGGCGCGTAGGCTCTGAATATGGTGACACAAAACGAAGAACAGACGGATCAGCTGGCCGACAGCGTCAAAAAGCGCGAAAAACGCTGGCGCCTTCGGCTGGTGGTCGGCCTGTTGTTTTGTCTCGCCATCGCCGTTGTCTGGATTTCAAACGTCTGGCTGACAGAGCGATTCAACGAAACCACCCGGAACCGGGCCAATCTGCGCCTTGCCCTCTATTCCGGCAATCTGCTGAGCGAACTGAAGCGCAGTTCGATCATTCCGCAATTGCTTGCACGTGATCCGGCCCTGATCGGGGCTTTGAATTCCGGCGATTTCTCGCAGACTTCGCGCCGACTGATCTCATATCTCGAGGAGATTGGCGCGGCAGGGTTGATGCTTTTGGATGGCAATGGGCGGGTTGTGGCCGCGAGTGACCGGAATCTGATCGGCTCTGTTCACCGTAACGCGCCATATTTTGTTGAGGCCCTGCGCAACAACGGAACGGTTTTCACGACCTTTCAGCAGGATAGCGGACGCATTGATTTTACCTATTCCCGCAAAATGGAGGTGAGCGGCAGCGCGATAGGTGTCATCGTGGTTGGCGTGGATCTGAGCCAGTTCGAAAAGGCGTGGTCAGGTATTTCAGACGCGGTACTTGTCACCGATAGCGAGGGCAAGATCATTCTGGCAACCGAACCCAAGTGGCGCGGTTTGCGCGAAGAGGATGCATTGCAGGTCCGCTCAGCCCCCTCTGCAATCGAGCGCGCCATTCAGGCCACGACCGACTGGACCATGCCCCCGGCTGACGCCTATGTCAGCGGGCGTGCGGCAATGCGGCAGGAAAAACGAATCCCCTTCCAGGGCTGGAAAATCGCATCATTTACCAATTTCGCATCCGTGCGCGAGCGGGTAAACGGCGTGCTTGCGCTGGAAATCATGGGGTTTGCAATACTGTTGGCACTGGCGTTCTATTTTCTGTCCCGCAAGGCGGTTTCACGCTCGCGTCTTTTTCAGCAGGAATCGGCCGAACTTCGCCAGTTGAATGCACAGTTGCAGCGGGAAATCGCCGAGCGGGAAAGGGCGGAAAAGCATCTTGAGGTGGCGGAACAGAGCCTGGCACAGTCGTCAAAACTCGCCGCTCTTGGCGAGATGTCCGCAGCGGTAAGCCATGAGCTCAACCAGCCCTTGGCGGCGATGAAAACCTATCTTGCGGGCGCGCGGCTTTTGTTGCGGCGCAAGCGCGGCGAAGAAGCGGTTTCCGCTTTCCAGCGCATTGACGATCTGATTGACCGGATGGGGGCAATTACCCGCCAGTTGAAAAGCTATGCACGCAAGGGCGGAGAGTCGCTGGAGCCCTTGGATGCAAGGCACGCCGTGGGGTCTGCGTTGTCGATGATGGAACCGCAACTGAAACAGCGGCACGTCAAGATAAACCGGGTTTTGCCAAATGAATCTGTCATGGTTCTGGCCGATCGTGTACGATTGGAGCAGGTCATTATCAATCTGTTCCGCAATGCCCTGGATGCCACCAAAGGTGTGACCGACCCGCAAATTGACATTCTGCTTTCGGCCGGGGAAACGGCAACGCTGACAGTTCGTGATAACGGCAGTGGAATTGAAAACCTCGAGAGCCTGTTTGAGCCTTTTTATACCACCAAGCAGCCAGGAGACGGGGTTGGGTTGGGGCTTGCCATTTCGTCCGGGATCGTCAACGACTTTGGCGGGCGCCTTACCGCGCGCAACGCGGAAAACGGGGGGGCGGTATTTGAAGTCCGGCTCCCGATTCTGAGCAGAGAAATTGAAGCAGCAGAGTGAGACTGACTATGGCACAGGCCATGAAGATCGCGATTGTGGATGACGAGCAGGACATGCGCCAGTCGATCAGCCAATGGCTGGCACTGTCCGGCTTTGATACGGAAACCTTTGCCAGCGCAGAAGATGCGCTGAAAGCGTTGGGGCCGGATTACCCCGGTGCGGTGGTGAGCGATATAAAAATGCCCGGCATGGACGGCATGATGTTTCTGAAACGCCTGATGGGAATAGATCGCAATCTGCCGGTGATCATGATCACCGGGCATGGGGATGTGCCGATGGCGGTTGAGGCAATGCGAGTCGGCGCTTTTGATTTTCTGGAAAAACCCTTCAACCCGGATCAGATGACGGAACTTGCCAAGAAGGCCACCCAGGCCCGGCGGCTGACCCTGGACAACCGGGCCCTGCGGCGTGAACTGGGCGACGGCACGGTGATGATGAAAAAGCTGATCGGCTCTTCACCGGTGATGGAACGCCTGCGTGAGGATATTCTGGATCTGGGGCAGGCCGATGGGCATGTGCTGATCGACGGCGAAACCGGCACCGGCAAAACCCTGGTCGCACATGCGCTTCATGCGGCGGGTGCACGTGCCGGAAAGCCGTTTGCGCTGATTTCCTGTGCTGCATACGAAGAAGAAGAACTGGCGCGCCGCCTGTTTGGCCCGGTTCTGGACGGGGCATATATTCCGATGGTCGAAGAGGCCCGCGGCGGCACGTTGGTGCTGGAAGATATCGATGCGCTTCCCGGCCAGCTTCAGGCGCGGCTGCTGACCTATATCAACGAACAGGGCTCGCCTGCGGAAACCCGTATCGTGGCGATCTGCAATCTGCAATCCGCAGATAAGACCTGCGAGGAAACCATGCGCCCGGACCTGTATTATCGGCTCGCGGCCCTCAAGATCACCCTCCCGCCCTTGCGCCAGCGCGGCGAGGACATCCTGACCTTGTTTACACGTTACGGGGAACAGTTTGCCGAGGAATACGGATGCGATTCGCCGGAAATTTCCGCTCAGGAGGCCGCACAATTGTTGCAGGCGCCATGGGCGGGCAACGTGCGGCAGTTGATCAATATTGCAGAACGCGCGGTGCTGCAAAACCGGCGCGGAACCGGAACGATTGCTTCGCTGCTGATGGCAGACAACGAAGATGTTGAGCCCGTCATGACGACAGAAGGCAAGCCGCTGAAGGAATATGTCGAGGCGTTTGAGCGCATGCTGATCGACAACACCATGCGGCGGCACAAGGGTTCGATTGTCAATGTGATGGACGAATTGTGCCTGCCGCGCCGGACTCTGAACGAGAAAATGGCGAAATACGGGTTGCAGAGGTCTGATTACTTGTAAATAATCCGCTGCTTTTTTTGTTGGCAAAGCTGCGCGTCCGAAAGAGAATTGCCTTGTTTCATCAGGTTTTCTGTCGCTTTGGTCAAGGCAATGACGGGTTAACAGGCTTTGAAACGGCAGATGCAAAGGCGATGTTAACAACTTCGCCATTGTAATTGCCTGACAAACACCCTTATGTTCTTTCAAAGGTGGTCTGAACAAAGAACAGGCAGAACCACCAAGACAAGTTTAGCTGTTCCTGAGGCAAAGCAGACAATTCGCTGCAAAATCAGAACAGACCGATTTGGCCGCAAGGCCGATAGTTTGCCCGTGATGCCATAAAAGGCCGGGTTATGTGTTGATACCCGTTCTCGGGTGTCGGAGAAAGAACCGCGATGAAACGCGCAATTGATTTTAGAGACAAAGCCCGGGCCTTTCAGGCCACAGGGGTTATGTCCGCCGCGTTTGCGTTCGCCCAAACAAGCCACCCCTTCAGAGCCACGCCCCCACCTTGGGGGAGAACTTTGCGGCGGTGCATAGAGTTAAAATGGCTAAAAAGATGCTTATCGACGCCACCCACGCGGAAGAAACCCGCGTTGTTGTGGTTGATGGAACCAAGGTTGAGGAATTTGACTTTGAATCCGAGAACAAACGCCAACTGGCAGGCAATATATATCTGGCCAAGGTAACGCGGGTCGAACCCTCGTTACAGGCCGCTTTTGTCGATTATGGTGGCAATCGTCACGGATTTCTGGCGTTTTCCGAAATTCATCCTGATTACTATCAGATCCCTGTGGCTGACCGCGAGGCGCTGTTGGCCGAAGAAAAGGCTTACGCTGAAGCGCTTGAAAAAGAAGAGGAAAAGCCAGCACCAAAGCGGCGCAGGACGCGGGTGCGTTCGCGCAGCAAGGCGGAAAGGGCGAAATCGGATGATGCTGTCGCGGTCAAGGATACCGATACCGAGAGCACGGAAGAAATAACCAGTCTGGACGTCATTGATCTGGGGGAAGATGATACAATCGAGGGCAGTTCCCCGATGGAACTGGTTTCCGAGACCCCTGTCGAGACACCGGCAAGCAGTGAAAACGGCATTGACGAAGATTCGGTTGCGCCGGAAGAGTCCGATCAGCCAGCCGAAGAGATTGAATCGCGAGATGCGGCTGCGCGTGATGAAACGATCGAATCCGTTGCAGATGACGATGCGCCCGAAGAAATCCGCCCGCCGCGCAAACCGCGCCCGCGGCGTTACAAAATCCAGGAGGTGATCAAGGTTCGCCAAATCCTTCTGGTGCAGGTTGTCAAAGAGGAGCGTGGCAACAAAGGCGCCGCACTGACGACATATCTTTCGCTGGCCGGCCGCTATTGTGTGCTGATGCCCAATACCGCCCGCGGGGGTGGCATTTCCAGAAAAATCACCAATGCTGTCGACCGCAAGAAGCTGAAGCAGATCGCTGCGGAAATCGATGTGCCGGATGGCGCCGGTCTGATCGTGCGAACCGCCGGGGCCAAACGCACAAAGGCTGAAATAAAGCGCGATTACGAATATTTGCAGCGCCTCTGGGAACAGATTCGCGAACTGACACTGAAATCCATTGCCCCGGCAAAGATTTATGAAGAGGGCAACCTGATCAAACGCTCGATCCGCGATCTTTACAATCGTGAGATCGACGAGGTTCTGGTTGAGGGCGAAGAAGGCTATCGCACGGCCAAGGACTTCATGAAAATGATCATGCCGTCCCATGCCAAGAACGTTAAGCACTATACCGATCCGCTGCCTTTGCTGGCGCGTTATCAGGTGGAAAGCTATCTGGCCGGGATGTTCAACCCGACGGTGCAATTGAAATCTGGTGGCTACATCGTCATTGGCGTGACCGAAGCCCTTGTGGCAATCGACGTCAACTCGGGCCGCGCGACCAAAGAGGGCAGCATCGAAGAGACCGCCCTGAAGACCAACCTGGAAGCCGCGGAAGAAGTGGCGCGCCAGCTGCGCCTGCGCGATCTGGCCGGTCTGATCGTGATCGATTTCATCGATATGGAAGAGCGGCGCAACAACACCGCCGTTGAAAAACGCCTGAAAGACAAGCTGAAATCGGATCGGGCGCGCATTCAGGTCGGGCGGATTTCCGGCTTTGGGCTGTTGGAAATGTCGCGCCAGCGGTTGCGCCCGGGCATGATCGAAACCACGACTCAGCTGTGCAGTCACTGTCACGGTACGGGGCTGGTGCGCTCTGATGACAATCTGGCCCTGTCGATCCTGCGCCAGATCGAAGAGGAAGGCGTTCGCCGCCGCTCACGCGAGGTGTTGTTGAAAGCCCCGGTCGGGATCGTCAACTTTCTGATGAACAGCAAGCGCGAACATGTGGCGCAGATCGAATCCCGTTACGGGCTGTCGGTCCGGCTGGAAGCCGATCCATTTCTTGTCAGCCCCGACTTTTCGCTGGAGAAGTTCAAAACCGCAACGCGAACGGTTGCGGCATCAACTACGCCGGTCGTGTCGATTGATGCCTCTGTCATGGAGCCGACCGAAGACGCGGATGTTGTTGAAACGGCCCCGGAAGCAGAAGAAAATGAGGTGCAACAGCCTAAAAAGCGCCGTCGCCGTCGCCGTCGCCGTCGTGGTGGCAGTGGCAATGGCGATAATGCCAATCAGGATCAGGTTGCGGTTGCCGAAGGCGCTGCCGTGAACGCGGCTGACCCGTCAAAACAGCCCGCGGTCGATGATCAGGTGGACAGTAAACCGGAAGACAAGGCGCAAAGCGCGGACAAGGCGGAACAGACGGACGAAGCGGAAACCGGAAAACCTGCAAAAAAGACACCACGCCGTCGCCGCCGGAAAACGGCCACCGCCGCCCAGGACGCACAGCAGGACGCACAGACCAATGCCGTTGCCAGTGCGCAGGACAGCAACGAGAAAGCGGATGCTACGTCCGAGCCGACGCGTTCGTCAGTTGCAGACAGCGATAATGCCAGCGATGCCGAAACCGCGGCTGAGCCTGAAGCCGAAAAGCCGAAGCGAAAGCGGGCTGCCCGAAAGACGACCGAGAAGAAGCCGGCGGCCAGAAAGACGGCCGCGAAAAAGCCGACGCGGAAAAAAACCGCCAAAAAGGCTGAAGAGGAACAGCCCGAGGAAAGCGTTTCGGACGCACCGCAGGTCGCAGCAGCAGAAGCGCCCAGTGCGCCGGCCAAAGTTGCTTTGGCAGAGCCGGCGGCCGTTGCTGAGGTTGAAAAACTATCCGAGCCGGCTGCGGTTGAACCGGAAAAGGCCAAACCGAAGAAAAGGGGCTGGTGGTCTCTCGGGAAGTAGAGCAGCAGAAAAGCAGAGAACGCCGGATTTTTCCGGCGTTTTCTCTTGTTATCCCGATTTCCGGATCAGGTAGGCCCTGCAGTCGGCCAGATCTTCAACGTGAACGAGCTGATTGCCGGATTCAGAACAAAAGTGCGGCACGTCAATTACCGCGGCCGGGTCATCCGAAATCAGGCGCAAAATGCTTCCTTCAGCCATGGTTTTCAGTCTTTTGCGCGCTTTCAGCACTGGCAAGGGGCACAACAGGCCCATTGCATCTATCTCTTCGTCCCATTTCATAAGGGCGAAATAGGATGCGTCCTTGCCTTTGTCCACGCAAATGTGACATTGGGTGTCGGTGACGAATGGGGCAAACTGGCGTAAGACAGGACAAACGAAGGGAAACACATGTTCGGAATAGACCTGTTCGATGCGGCACTTCTGCCCGGTATTCTTGTGGCGACAATGGCCGGGCTGTTCTCGTTTATCAGCCCCTGTGTGTTGCCGATTGTCCCGCCGTATCTGGCCTATATGGGGGGGATATCCGTTTCTGACATGACCACCGGCGGCAAGAGCCGAAAAGCCATTGTTCCGGCCGTCTTTTTTGTGCTCGGATTGTCAACGGTTTTTCTTTTCCTCGGTTTTTCCGCTTCGGCGTTCGGCTCCTTTTTCCTGCAGAATCAGCTGTTGTTCTCTAAAATATCCGGTGTTGTTGTCATTATTTTCGCGCTGCATTTCCTGTCGATCATCCGCATCCCGATCATGGATCGCGAAATGCGCATGGATGCTGGGGACCGGGGCGGATCCAGTTTCGGGGCCTATATCCTTGGCCTTGCCTTTGCCTTTGGCTGGAGCCCCTGCATCGGCCCGCAACTGGGAACCATCATGACTCTGGCTGCAAACGAAGCATCCATTGCGCGCGGAATGACATTGATGGCCTTCTATGCGGCGGGGCTTGGAATTCCTTTCATCCTTGCCGCCGTTTTCATTCAGCGCTCCATGGGGCTGATGAACTGGATGAAGCGCCATATGGAAAAGATCGAGCGGATCATGGGATTGTTGCTCTATACGGTTGGTATTTTGTTGCTGACCGGCGGTTTTGCCGAGTTGTCCCGTTGGCTGATTGAGCAGTTTCCCGGTCTGGCCGCAGTCGGCTGATTTGCCCAATCCGATTTAGGCGCTAAACTGCTGCGAGACGGGCAGAACCGGGACAGCAATGCAAAGCCATGACAATCAGGTCAAGCGACGGCGGGTTTTCTATATTCCCGGTTATGACCCGTTTCCACCGCGCCGTTATCGGGAGTTGTATCGCAAGGAGGGTGCGAAACAGGCCGAAATCTCTGGCTATGAAATCAAGTTGCGGTCAAGCCGGCAATCTGAAGGGTATGGCTGGCATGTATTCGCAAAGATGGAAGGCGGTCAGGCCGAGGCCGATATCGAAGTGCTGACCTGGTCTGATCTGGTTCAGGGGTCGATGCAGAGTTCCATCCCCGCGACTTTTGCAATGCTGGTGCAGACCGCCTGGATTTATATCCACTCCGGGGCATTGCGCCGCCTCATGTGGCTGCGCAAGGGGCCGGTCATTGCGGCGCTTTACCCAATCGCGATGCTGCTGGCCCAGTTACTTGTCGCTGTCGTTGTATCCTGGATGGCCGGAGCACTGGTTTCCAGCTATATCCACCCCTGGCTGGGCTGGCTGGTGGCTTTGCCATTGATCATTCTCATTCTCAGGGGGTTTCGCCGCCTCGACCGGCATCTGTACGCCTATTATCTGATGCATGATTATGCCTATTCTGCCCAATTGAAGGGGGCCAACCCGCCAGAGCTGGAAAGCCGCATGAAAGAATTTGCTGAAAGAATCGCAGTCGCGCTTGTTTCTGATGTGGATGAAGTCCTGGTTGTGGGGCACAGTTCCGGTGCGCATCTGGCTGTTTCGATTCTGGCCGATCTGATCCGTGCGGGGCGTGCGCCGCAGGGCAGGGCGCAATTGGCTTTTCTCTCTGTCGGGCAGGTTGTTCCGATGGTTTCATTCTTGCCGAAAGCCAGCCGGTTGCGCCGGGATCTGAGGGATCTTTCCCGCAGCCAGGCCCTGACATGGGTCGATATTTCGGCGCCGGGTGATGGATGTGCTTTTGCTCTCTGTGATCCGGTTGCCGTCAGCGGGGTGGCGCCGCCCGACAAACGCTGGCCGCTTGTTGTTTCTGCCGCCTTCAGCCAAACCCTCAGCCCGCAGCTCTGGCGCAGATTGCGGTGGCGGTTTTTTCGGCTGCATTTTCAGTATCTCTGTGCGTTTGACCGGCCCGGAGACTATGATTATTTCAAGATAACTGCCGGACCACAGACACTGGCGCAGCGATACCGGGGCCGACAGCCCTCCAAATCGCGCATTGACGTGGCAGCGTCACCTTGCACAACGATCGAAGAATGAAGCCGCCCAAGCCAATATCGCGTCCGGACAATGTGTCCCTGTGGAAGCACATGCGGCTTTTTCGCCGCGATATACTGTCCGCGCAGCCGGAAAAACTCTATCGCGCCTGGATGGCAGAATTCCGCACGCCCTTCTTTCGGTCGTACCTGATCAACCAGCCGGACCTGATAAAAACCGTGCTGCGCGATCGCCCCGATGATTTCCCGAAATCGGACCGCTTGCGAGAAGGGCTGGCGCCGCTTCTGGGCAATTCGGTTTTTGTTACCAACGGTGATGTCTGGAAACACCAGCGCCGGATCATCGATCCGGCTTTTGAAGGCGGGCGCCTGCGTGAGGTGTTTCCGGCAATCTGGGATGCCGCTGTTGCAGCGGTGATGCGGCTGGAGCAGAACGTTGACAAAGCGGCTGTCGAAATCGAGGCGGTCACCTCGCATGTGGCCGCCGATGTCATATTCCGCACCCTGTTTTCCATCCCGATAACCGATACGACGGCCGCAGCGGTATTTTCGCAGTTTCGGGACTATCAGCGCAGTCAGCCGCTGTTGAATATTGCGGCTTTTCTGCCGCTGCCATCGTGGATGCCGCGGTTTCACAAAATGCGCACGCGCAGCACGGCCCGTTCCATCCGCCGGCTGATTGAGGAACTGACAAACCAGCGAAGGGCGGCGATTGCCGCCGGTCATGCGCCTGACGATCTGGCGACCAAGATCATGACCACACCCGACCCGGAAACCGGGGAATGCTTCGATATTGGAGAGATGGTTGATCAGGTTGCCATTTTCTTTCTTGCCGGTCATGAAACGAGCGCCTCGGCGCTTTCCTGGGCGTTATATCTGATGGCACTGTATCCGGAATGGCAGGAAAAGCTGGCGGAGGAGGCACAAACCGTCATTGATCCCGAGCGGCCGTATTTTTCGGCAGTATCGCGGCTGCGTCTGTCGCGGGATGTATTTCGCGAGACGCTGCGCCTGTATCCGCCGGTGCCAATGATGGTGCGTGAAAACCGTTGCCCCGAACTGTTCCGGGACCGCGATATTGCCAAAGGATCGCAGATTGTACTCAGCCCGTGGCATTTGCATCGTCACAATCGCCTGTGGGAACGCGCCGATGAGTTCAATCCCGGCCGTTTCCAGACAGAGAATGGCAAAGCCTGCCTGCGCGAGGCCTATATTCCGTTCTCTGCCGGTGACCGGGTTTGCCCCGGATCGGGATTCGCCATGATCGAGGGGCCACTGATTCTGTCAATGTTTTTGCGCAAATTTTGCTTTCATACCGTAAAAAACCGCCCTGCAGTGCCTGTTGCAAACCTCACAGTCCGCACGAAAGATGGCTTGTGGTTGTATGTGACGCCACGTCACAACCGTTAACATTTCCTTTATAAATCAGCCGGTAAGCGGCAATTTTCGCCATATATGAAGCATTCTTCAATTCATTCCCCTCTTGGAATGTGTTGCGCGGTGGCGGAATTTTGCCTAGTTGTAAGAGGCACAGATCGGGGGATCACATGTCTGTAATAGTAAATTCTGATTCAAATTCGACTGTTACCAACAGTTCTGGCAGCCGTGCCATGTTCCGTCTGGCCATTCCTGCATGGACTTTCGGCCGTCGCCGGCGGCCGCAAAACAACAAGCGCGGGCTGCATACTTCGCGTGATGAAATCATCAATCTGTTCGATGAGGAACTGCGCCGGCCAGTGGTTTCAACGCTGATGCTGTCGCCGCAAGAGCGCAAAGAATACAACGAAGCCCTGAAACTGCGCCGCGCGCTTTACGAAGCGTCCTGAGCCTCCGCCCCGCCAGAGGTTTTCTGCGCTTCCACATACCAGTTCAATACAAACAGTCTGATCGCGGATGCCAGGCCAAGGTCTGGCCCGCGTTCCGCGTCGATTTCTGCCGCCAGGGCATTGATCGGTTGCCCCTTTTTCGCAGCGATATCCAAAAAGGCCCGCCAGAACTCGTTTTCAAGAGACACACTGGTGCGGTGACCCTTCAACGTCAGTGAATGTTTGACGGGGCGGCGGGTCATTCCTCTTTCCTGTGGGCATCCAGATTTCGGTCGGCTTGCAAAAGCCGCGTTTTCTCAAGCTGTTTTTGCAGTTTCGTGCGGCCGAATCTGATGGCATTCTGATCGGCGCGGGCTTGCTGATCTGCCCGCGCCCTGTTTTTCCGAAACCGGTTCAGATTGGTCGGCTTGCTCATTCCCTGGGGCCAATCATTTTTTCCGGGCGGACAATGCGGTCAAATGTTTCTGCATCGACAAATCCAAGGTTGATCGCTTCTTCCTTTAGCGTTGTTCCGTTCTTGTGGGCCGTTTTTGCAACCTTTGTGGCGTTATCATAACCGATTTCCGGCGCCAGGGCGGTGACCAGCATCAGGCTTTCATGCATCAGCTGGTCAATGCGTTCCTTGTTTGCCCGAATTCCGATGACACATCGTTCGCTGAAGGATCCGGCCGCATCCCCCAGCAGTTGCATGCTCTGCAGGACATTGTAGGCCATCATCGGTTTATAGACATTCAGTTCGAAATGCCCCTGAGATCCGGCAAAGCCAACCGCAGCATCATTGCCCATTACATGTGCACAGCATTGGGTCAGAGCTTCGGCCTGTGTCGGGTTGACCTTGCCCGGCATGATCGAACTCCCCGGCTCATTCTCGGGCAGGATCAGTTCGGCCAGGCCACAGCGCGGACCCGACGCCAGAAACCGAATGTCATTGGCAATCTTGAAAAGACTGGCGGCGGCGGTTTTCAGGCTTCCTGACATTTGTACCATGGCATCATGCGCAGCCAGGGCCTCGAATTTGTTTGGCGCCGTGACAAAAGGCAATCCGGTGATGGAGGCAATTTCAGCGGCCACGGCTTCAGACCAGCCCTTACTGGTATTCAGGCCCGTGCCAACGGCTGTACCGCCCTGGGCGAGTTGGTAAATGTGTTTCAGGGCGGTTTCCACGCGCACAATTGCCATGGCAACCTGATGGCGGTAGCCCGAGAATTCCTGTGACAGTGTCAGGGGGGTTGCATCCATCGTGTGGGTGCGCCCGATCTTGATGATTCCGTCGAATTCGGCGACTTTCTCGGCCAAGGCCGTATGCAGTTTTTCCAATCCGGGCAAAAGCACATCGCGTGTCTTGGTTGCCGTGGCAATATGCATGGCTGTGGGAAAGGTATCATTGCTGGACTGGCCCATGTTGACATGGTCGTTCGGATGAACCGGATCTTTCGACCCGATAACGCCCCCAAGAATTTCGATGGCGCGATTGGCGATCACCTCGTTGGCATTCATATTGGACTGAGTGCCGGATCCGGTTTGCCAGACGACCAGCGGGAAATTGTCATCGAGTTTTCCCTCTATGACTTCCTGTGCGGCCTGAACGATTGCCTCGCCAATGCGCCTGTCCAGCTTGCCGGTTGTCATGTTGACCAGGGCACAGGCTTTCTTGATCACCCCAAGCGCGTGAACAATAGCCAATGGCTGACGCTCCCAGCCGATCGGGAAGTTTTGCAGGCTGCGCTGTGTCTGCGCACCCCAGTATTTATCGGCGGGCACTTCGAGCGGGCCAAAGCTGTCGGTTTCTGTGCGGGTCTTGGGCTCTGACATCGGGGTGACTCCTTTTGCGTCGTGTCACCCCCTGTCTTAGCGATGCAGGCTCCGAGGTCAATCTTTGCGCGGCTACTTGCGGAAACTGTCCAGGCTGACGACTTCGGCGTCGTTTGACGCATCATTTTTCTCTGATGCGGAAATGTCCTCCATCGGCGCATCTTCTTCCAGCGTTTCGGCCAGTGTCTCCTCATCCTCCTCATCGTGGGATTCAAAGCGCAGGCCGAATTCGACCGATGGATCGACAAAAGTCTTGATCGCGTCGAAGGGGATATACAGAGGTTCCGGATTATTGCCGAAATTCAGGGTGATTGAGAACCCGTCATCCGTCACGACAAGGTTGTCGAACCAATGCTGAATGACGATGGTCATTTCTTCCGGATAGCGTTCTGTCAGCCAGTCGGCAATCTCGACCTCAGGGTGCTGCGTGTCAAAGGTGATAAAGAAATGATGCTGGCCGGGCAGCCCATCCCTGGCCACGTCTTCCAACACCTGCTGTATCAGGTGCCGCATGGCATTGTGCATCATGTTTCCATAGTTGATCGAGCGAGACATGTTCTCATCCCTTGAACTTGCGTCTTTCAACAGCATAGGCAAAACTTCAGCGAAGGGAAGGGGGCATGGCATCTGGAAAGCGTTTCCTGAAATCCCGCTGTTACGTGGCGTTGCCAAACGCAGGTCTCGCCTGCTCATGGCAGATGCGATGGGACTCAAATGGAAGTGTAATGGAAGTGTAAGTGCAGGCTTCTGTTGCCAGGTGCCTGCGAACCCCGCCTGACGCTGCTAGGCGACAGGGCTTAAGATTTCGACAGATCGAACTGCTTACGCAGCCAGAGCCATCGGAGCTTTGTTGTCATTTGCAACTAGCTTGAATGTACCGATAACGGTGGTAACTCACCGGGACAAAGCTAACCCCTTTAGACGTTCGTCGATCCTGTTTCGGCCCCATGATCCCCAAATGAAGGATGTCTGGTGGAGCCGCCGGGTACCGCCCCCGGGTCCGATCCGCTTATTACGGGCGCGTTTATGTCCATAGTCCCCGAAAGGACATCATATATCTAGGCTGGTGGTACGCATTATTCAAGAGCAAGCGCCCATTGATACCGGATTTTCGGGCATTTCCCGGCGCGCGGCAATGACCAGTTTTACAGGGCTGCCAGGCTGATTGTCCCGACAAGGATCAGGCTGAGGGCCCAGACCACATCCAGGTTGAACCAGCCCTTGCTGAGGAATTTCATCCCCAGCCAGTGGTAAACCGCAAAGGCAACAGTGCCGCCGGACAGGATCATCGCTGCCGTGTGCACTGTTGCAACCAGCAGCGACAGACCGGCCGCCCGCGACATCAGTGCGCCGGCTGCAATATGTCCGGCCGACAGGGCGCCACTGCCACAAAGGCCCAGATAAATCGGCACCAGCATCAGGGCGGCGCCATGCGCCAGTGCCACCAGAAAAGACCAGAGCGCCAGACGGGTTGGCGGAATACGGGCCAGAAACCGCGGATGGCGGCGGTTGATCAGCAGATAAAGGCCAAGGCCGATCACGATCACCGCCGCCACAAGGCGGATCTGCAGCTGCCATTGCACCAGCATGGTCATCAGGGCAAAGGGCAGCAAGATGCCGATCATGGCTGCAAAATGCCCCGCAGCAAGCGCGGCCAATGCGCGAAACAAGGCCCCGCGCTGCCCCTCCATCAGGGCCGCCGAAACCGCCAGCGGCCAGCCCATCCCCGGGTTCACACCGTGATAGATTCCACTGACGACAACGGCCAGCCACAGGCCGGCCGTGCCGCTGAACAGCTCAACCAAACCTTATGCCGAAGGGTAGCAAAAGCTGTCGGTCGAGCAATCCCCGCCCTCGAGCCGGATCTGGTGCGCGCGATAGCCGTCCGGGAATTCGGTCCAGAATTTCTTGTCCAGCGTCAGCCCGCCGTCCTTGCCGACGTCTGCCTTGACCATCGCTGCGGGCACGCCATCGGGATAGAACTGGTCATCCCATGTGGAATAGAGCGAATTGGTCCAGTAAACCCGCTTGCCATCACGGCTGACCTCGACCATTTGCGGCCCCCCCTTGTAGGCACCCCCGCTGGGGTGACCCGCCTTGCGGACAATGCCGCCGATATGTACCGAGCCTACCAGTTTCGGCTCCATCGGGTCAGATACATCATACTGTCGCATTTCGCCGGTACCCCAGCAGGCGACATAAAGGAAGCGGTCATCCAGCGACAGATCAATATCGGTTACCAGCGGCGGCACCGCGCCAAAGCCCTTCAGCAATTCTGGCAGATCATCGGCATCGGCCGGTTCGGGCGGGATGGTGGTGGTTTTCCTGATGTGAAACTCGCCGTCCTCGCGCCACCAGGTCCAGATCGACCCTTCCAGATTTGTGTTGTCGATCACCACGCCCAGAAAGCCGTATTCCTTGACCGGATCATGGGCTGGCCGGATTTCCAGCGCCATCTGGTGGTTTTCCCCCAGATCAAGGGTTTGCATGTTCCTGCGTCCGCGCAGGTCCCAGAAATGGATTTTATGGCCGTATTTGCCACCCATCAAATCCTCGGC
>JALSRG010000041.1 GCA_026984915.1 Marinosulfonomonas sp.
TGATAACGTCCACCAGTTTGGGCCCATACATCCGGTGCAGGGTTTGCGGGATCAGGGCGGGGCCGGTGCCGCCAAGGCGGGTTTCGGCATGACAGGTGGCGCAATGTTTTTGGTAAAGCGCCACCGCATCGGGTGCGGCAGTTACCGCATGGGCGGCGAACAACAGACCGAGGGCAGCGACCGGCCCGAGGGTGGGCGAGAAGCGCCCGCCCTGTGGGGCGGGTCGGGCGCTGTCCGGCGATGCCGCCGGACGAGAAGGCCGGATCGTTAGTGCCGCAGTTGCTCGGCATATTGTTCTACTGGCTGAAATCATGCGCCGGATCATGGCGTTTCCCCCGGAATGTTGTGACAGTCAGACGGTCGGCATCTGCCCCCGCAACGCCGATTTCCTCGGCCCCCAGATAACAGGCCGGATCCTCGGCCCACGGATCGCCGGTCAGTTGCAGCGCGCGGATACGGGTGTTGCCGCCGCAGACATCCTTATAGGCACAGGCCCCGCAGCGCCCCTTTAAAGGACGCGGGCGCTGGCGCAGGGTGGCGAGCATCCTGTCACTGCCTTGCCACAGTTGCGAAAAGGGCACATCCTTGACGCTGCCGACGGTGTAATCGGACCAATAGGTATCAGGGTGCACATCGCCCTGCGTGTCGATATTGGCCACGCCAACACCCGAGGAATTGCCACCCCATGCCGTCAGATGGCTGCGCAAATGCGCCACCTGATCGGCGCTGAACCGTTCTTCGGCCCAACGCAGGAAATAGACCGCATCGGCATCATTGTTGCCGGTGACAATATCCAGCGGCGCCCCGCCGTTCATCCCGTTCCAGGCCCGATCAATCAGCATGTCCATCGCCGCGCGGGTGCGTTTATGGGCGGTGTCCTCGCCACGGTTCTTGTCGCCACGGCCCGCGTAAACCAGATGCGAGAGGTAGAATTTATCCACCCCCTCGTCCTCGCAAAGCTGCAATAGCTGGGGCAGTTGTTCGGCGTTGTCCTCGGTGATGGTAAATCGCAGCCCCACCTTGATGCCGCGTTTCTTGCATTCGCGCACACCGGTCAACGCCTGATCGAAGGCCCCGTCCAGCCCGCGAAACCAGTCGTTGGTTTTGCCGATGCCGTCGATCGAGATGCCGACATAGTCAAAGCCGATCTCGGCCACCTTGTCCGCCGTCGCCCCGACAATCCGCGTGCCATTGGTGGACAGCGCCAGATAGCGCACCAGTTGCCGCGCGCGTTTGGCCAGATCAAACAGATCGCCACGCAACAGCGGTTCACCACCCGACAGGATCAGCGCGGGCAGGCCCATGGTGCCCAGATCTTCCAGCACATCGCGGGCCTGTTCGGGGGACAATTCGCCGGGGAAATCCACATCGGCGGACACGGTGTAACAGTGCCGGCATTTCAGATTGCAGCGCCGGGTCAGGTTCCAGATCACCACGGGTTTGACGGCACCGGTGCCGCGACGGCTGCGCACGGGCGTCGGATCAACCAACTCGCGCATATATTGGGACAGTCGGAACATCGTCTAACCTTTCCCCAGCCGCAGGCCGGTTTTTTTCAGAATTCGGGTGGAATAGAGAATGTCATCGCTACGCAAAGCATCCCCCAGCAAGGCGCGGATTTCGACGCGTTTGGCGGCGACCTCGTCACGGGTTTTGCCATGCACCATGGCAAACAGGTTAAAGGGCCAGTCGGGCAGCGCGCGGGGGCGCAGGTAGCAATGGCTGACGAACTCCAGCGCACCGACTTGGGCGCCAAGACCCAGCGCGGCGCTGTCCTCGACATCCCAGACCGTCATGCCGTTGGCCGTCATGCCCAGCGCATAATGGTTCGGGGCCACGGCGATACGGCGGATCACGCCGCTGTCCTGCATCGCTTGCAGTCGCTGCATCACCTCGGCTTCGTCCAGCCCCAGAGCGTTCGCGATTTCCGCATAAGGCGCGGGCACCAGCGGCAGGCCGGACTGTGTGGCTTTGATCAACCGGCGGTCTGTGGTGTCAATGCTCATGCTGCCACCCGAAAGCCGATGAAGAATTCATGCTCCTTGGGAAATAGCAGCACGGTCAGGCCGGTTTCGGCCTCGATCCGCTTTGCCACCTCTCCGATTCCTGCCTTGGTTTCCGTGGCCAGCACGAACCACATGTTCAGGGCATGGTCGCGTTCGTAGTTATGTGCAACCTCGGGGTGGGCGTTGACCAGATCGGTGATGCGGTCAAAGTCACCTTCCGGCACCTGCATCGCGCACAGACAGAACGCCCCGCCCATCGCGGCGGCGTCATAGAAGGGGCCGAAACGGGTGATCAGGCGGGTGTCCTTCAGGCGGGCAAGGCGTGTGATCAGGTCATCCTCCTCCAGCCCCAGTTCGGCAGCCACATCGGCAAAGGGATGCGGGGTGATCGGGAACCCCTCTTGCAGCCGGTTCAGGATGCGGCGGTCGGTATCGTCCAAAGCAGTCATTGTGCGGCCTTTCTGCTGTGGGCGATCATCGCGCCGGTTTGCTTGAAACAATGGGTGGAAAACAGAACCTCGTGTTTGACCCCGTGCAGTTCCGGCAATTCGGTGGCGCGGGTCAGGGTGTCCATGGCCTCGTGCCGGCTGCGGGCGTGGATCATGCAGTATAGCGTATAGGGCCAGACATCGGGTACGGTCTGGCGCTGGTAACACAGCGTCACGCCGGGCAGGGCGGCCAATGCCTCGCCCGCCGGAACGATCCGTTCCACCGGCACCTGCCAGACCACCATCGCGTTTGATCGCCAGCCCAGCGCGCGGTGCCGCAGAATTACGCCAACGCGGGTTAGGTATCCGGCATCCGACAGGCGGCGGATGCGGTTCAGAACCACGGTTTCGGACAGGCCCAGATCGTCGGCCAGCATCGCGAAAGGATGTGAAACCAGCAACAGGCCCTGCGTCAGGGCCTGCATGATCAGCCGGTCCATGCCATCCAGCGACAGGGTTTTGCGCAGGCCCCCGTCGGGTTTATGCGCCTTGGGGTTTTCCAGGCTGAATCCCAGATCAATGTTGAAGGCCCGCAGTAACGGAAAACCAAGCACCGGTAAGCCACTGGCATTTTCAATCCGCTGCAAGGATGCCTGTAGCGCCGCATCATCCGGCGCGGTGGCAACGAACCACAGGTTCAGGCGGTGTTCCCGCAGGTAGGAATGGTTCACCCCTTCTTCCGCACCGACAATCGCGGCCACTTCGTCCAGCCGTTTTTCCGGCACGGCAATGGCGGCAAGCGTGCTGGCGGCAATGGTGTTGGGGCGGATGGTGGCGCCGATGCGGCTGATCGCGCCGGCCGCTTTCAACCGGTCAAGGCGGGTGATCACCTGATCCTCGTCAAGACCAAGCACCTGCCCGATGCTGGCAAACGGGCGGGACACCAGCGGGAAATCCCTTTGCCATTCATCGAGCAGGCGTTGGTCAACCGGATCGGGTGTGTGAGCCATATCTATAGCCCCGTCCGGTGCGCGCGTGCGGTGAAAAAGATGCCCGAGGGGCTTTGCGCCTTTATCTCGCCAATCTGTTCATAGGTGCGGGTATCGTATATTTTCACCCTGTTTTCGTCCCGCACCGAAATCCACACCTCGTTACCGCGCGGGGAGAATTCCATGTGCAGGGTGGCGGGGCCGGTGGCGATTTCCTTCACCACCTTGCCGGTCAGCGTGTCGATCACCTGCACGCGGTCATTCAATGGATGGGCGAAATTCACCCAGACATAGCGCCCGTCGGGCCGCGCCACGGCGAACACCGGCTGGCCATAGGTCTGGGTGCGCCCGACTTCTTTCAACGTGCGGCTATCAACCCACAGCACCTCGTGATGGCCCACGGCAGGCAACACAAAACGGTCACCGGCCAGCGCCCAACCCTCGAGGTGGGGCATTTTGTAGACCGGCAGTTTGGCTTCGCCCTTGCCGTAATGGGGCAGGATGCGTTGCGGGGCAGGCGGGTCTTGCCACAGGTCGATTGCGGTCATGCCGTCCTCGCCAAACAAGCCGGTGATATAGGTGCGCCCGTCCGGTGTGACCAGCCCGTCATAGGGGTTCTTGCCAATGCCGGTCAGCTTGGTCAGCTTCAGTTCATGCGACAGATCGGCAATCCATGTTTCGCCGCTGTCCCACATGGTGAACACAAAGCGTCGCCCCGGAATATCGACCAGCCCGATGGTTTTGGCACCGGTCGGGATATCGGCCACCAACTCCAGCGTATCGGCATCAAACACCCGCACGCCGCCGGGTTCATAGTTGGACACCGCCACCAGTTTTCCGTCATCCGAAATCGCCCCGCCGATGGAATTGCCCGACTGGATCACGCGGTTAACGATGCTTTGCGTCAAAATATCAACCTTGGTCAGTCCACCATCGCGGCCAAACACATAGGCAAACCGTTCGTCCGGCGAATAGACAAGGCTGGCGTGGCTCAGATCACCCAGCCCTTCGATCCGGCCAATCGCGGCGTGTTCGGAGCGGTCGATCACCACCAGTGACCCCGTGGCACGTTCCACGATCAGCCCCAGATCGCCCGTGGCCTTGTAGACCGTTTCGGCAAAGGCAGGCAGGGCGACAAGCAGGGTGATCAGCAGGGCAATCAGACGTTTCATTCCTCGGACTCCTCCAGCAGGTATTCGGCAATCCAGTTGATATCCTCGTCAGCCAGCAACGGCCCCCACGGCGGCATGGCGGTATCGGGGATACCGTCCCGGATGATTTGTGCCAGCCCGTCGGCATCACGCCCTTTCAGCGTTTTCGCACGGATGTCGGGGCCAAGCCCACCCTTGCGGGTCATGCCGTGGCAGGCGCCGCAATCCTGCTTGACCAGGTTTTCCAGTTCGGCGGCCCGCTGGCCAGAAACCTCGCCCGCGCTGGCGGTCGTGGCCAGTATCAGAAACAGTAAAATGTTACGCATGGGCGGCCTCGGCCGGTTGGTATTGCGTGGCCAGCGACACTGCCTGCGCGGGACATAGCGAAACAACCTGGCCGATGATGAACAACACCGGGGCCGGAAGGTCGGCCTGATTGATCTGGCATTCGATATGCCCCAGATCGGAAACAAGGCGGGTTTCATGGGCCGTGGTGGCGGATGAAACGGCCATCACCGGCGTTTCGGGCGGCAGGCCGAACAGCATCAGGTTATGGCTGATCTCGGCAATATTCGCGGCCCCCATATAGACCACAAGTGTGCTGTTGGCATCGGCAAGGCTGGCCCAGTCCAGATCAAGCGGCTTGTCTTTGGCGCGGTGGCCGGTGACATAGCGCACGCTGTCGGCCACACCGCGATGGGTCAGCGGAATGCCGGTGGTGGCGGACGCGCCCTGCGCCGCCGTGATGCCGGGCACATATTCGACAGGGATACCTTGGGCGCGCAGATGTGCAGCCTCTTCCGAGCCGCGCCCGAATATCAGCGGATCGCCGCCTTTCAGACGCACGACCATGCGACCGGCAAGCGCCTGTTCCGTCAGAATTTCATTGATGCGATCCTGTGGAACCGTGTGGTGTTTCGGGGCCTTGCCGACCGAAATCAGAGACACTCCAGCCGGCACCAGCGCCATGATTTCCTTTGACACCAGCCTGTCGTAAACCACCACATCTGCAGTCCGGATCAGACGCAGCGCCTTGACGGTCAACAGGTCGGGATCCCCCGGGCCTGCGCCAACCAGATAAACAGTTGCAGGAAATGACATGCGCGCGCTCCGCTCTTGAAAGGCTGTGAATAACCAAGAGGGGGAGGGGGCCGTTACAGCCCCCTCCGACAGTGTTTAGTAAACGTCGTTACGGGTGTTGTAGACGTTGAATTTGCCGGTCGGTGTGATCAGACGCGGGTCTTTGATCACATGTTTCAGCTCCAGCGTTTTATCATCCACAACGACGATGGCCGATTCCTTGTCCTTGGCATTCCAGACCGAGAACCAGATTTCGTCACCGGCCTTGTTGAATTCACCCTGAACAACGCGCGGCTGGCCTTCCTTGATATCCGCCCATTGCGCGATGGGAAGGGTTTTGAAGGTGGGCTCGTCGGTGTCCAGATCGCTGACATTGAAGACCGCGACCGAGCCAGACAGCTCTTCGTCCGGGTTCAAAGGTGCATCGACATACAGATGGTTCGATTTCGGGTGTGATTTCACGAACAGCGCACCACCGCCCAACCCGTCAAAGGTTTGAACGACTTTCCAGGCCTGATCCGGGTGTCCTTCCGGGTCTGTGCCGATCAACGAAATGGTTTCATCCCCGAGGTGGGAGGTGACCCATACCGGCCCGTATTTCGGATGCACGATATTGGCACCACGGCCCGGATGGGGTTTCACGCCGCCGGTTTCAAGCAGAGCAACCAGCTTGTCTTCCTTGGTATCGACCACCGCTACCTTGTTGCGCGCATTCGCGGCCACGAGGAAGTAACGCCCGGTGCTGTCAAACCCACCATCATGCAGGAACCGTTCGGCTTCGATTTCGGTCACCTTGAGGTTTTCGATGTCGGAATAGTCGATCATCAGCACCTTGCCGGTTTCCTTGACGTTGACGACGAACTCCGGCTTGAAATGCGAGGCCACAATCGAGGCAACCCGTGGCTCAGGGTGGTATTCCTGCGTGTCATAGGTCATGCCACGGGTGGATTCCACTTTCAGCGGCTCCAGCGTGTCACCATCCATGATCACATATTGCGGCGGCCAATAGGCACCGGCAATGGCGAATTTGTCCTCGTAACCCTCGAATTTCGAGGTTTCCACTGAACGGGCCTCGGAACCAACCTTCAATTCGGCAACGGTGGCCGGCGGGTCCATCCACAGGTCGATCATGTTGATCTTGGCATCGCGGCCGATGACATACAAGTACCGCCCCGAAGCCGAAATTCGGCTGATATGAACCGCATAGCCGGTTTTGATAACGGTTACGATTTCGTATGTTGAACCGTCAATCAGGGCAATCTGGCCGGTATCACGCAGCGTGACCGAGAACAGATTGTCGATATCCAGATCGTTCATCTTCTTGGTCGGGCGGTCTGCCGGTGCAACCAGCACCTTCCAGCTGTCCTTGATCTCCGGCAGCCCGAATTCCGGCGGTTGCGGCGGCTCAACCATCACATAACGCGCCATCAGGGCTACTTCGTCTTCGGTCAACTCGCCCGATGTGCCCCAGTTGGGCATCCCAGCGGGCGATCCATAGGTGATGAAATCCCGCGCACCTTCGAAACCCAATTCATGAGTAACATCGGTTGTCAGTGCCGGGCCGGTCGCCCCTTTGCGCAGAACCCCATGGCATCCGGCACACCGCTGGAAAAAGATACTCTTGCCTTTCTCGAATTCTTCCGGGGTTAGAATCGGCTGATCGGGTTTCATACCCTCAACCGCAACTCCCAACTGGGCGAGCGTATTCGCTTCCGGATTATAATCTTCCGCCATCGCGCTGGAAAACGGCAAAACCACAAAGACCGCAGCGCTGGCCATCAGGGTTGTTCTCCAGTTTCTTGTCAGAGGTTTCATCACTTGATTCTCCATAAGGTCTAAGAGACAAATTCAGCTGGTGAGGCACCTGTGAGTCTAACCCGGAATGGCTTTGACCACCTTGACTTTGGTCAAGCTGAAATCCAATTGCTATAGCTGCTCAAATGCAGCGGCCTCTCAAAAAATGCATAATTTGCATTTGTTTTTTGATGAGTTGACTTTCGTCAAGGACGAAGCGCCGGACAATCTCCAGAATCACCCCATCCTTAACGACTCCGCAAAGGAGGACGCAATGCGTGAAGTCATGACCAAAAGCATGGCCCGGAACATATTTTATGGCGGGTCCGTGTTTTTCTTAGTTATCTTTCTGCTGCTGACGTATCAAAGCCGCAGATACATAGAAACCACATCTACAAATGCCGAAACCCTGTCCCCCAGCGTCGTGGCTGGAAAACGGGTGTGGGAGCGTAAAGGTTGTATCGATTGCCACACTATTCTGGGAGAAGGTGCCTATTTCGCACCAGAGCTGGGAAATGTAATGACCCGCTGGGGCACAGAAGATGATCCGGACGGAGCTTTCGAAATGCTCAAGGGCTGGATGGAGGCACAGCCAAGTGGCATTGAAGGCCGCCGGCAGATGCCGCAGTTCAACCTGTCTGATGAGGAAATACGCAACCTGAGCGATTTTCTGCTGTGGACCAACACCATCGACACGCAGGGCTGGCCGCCCACGGATGCAGGTTGAGGAAAGGATGAACCGATGAAATATCAAACTCAAAAAATCGCTCTGGCTTATTTCCTCGTCGCGATGGCGCTGTTTCTTGTGCAGGTCTTGATGGGGCTGCTGGCCGGGTGGATCTATGTTTCGCCCAATACGCTGTCGGAACTGATGCCGTTCAACATTATCCGAATGCTGCACACCAATTCACTGGTGGTGTGGCTGCTGACCGGTTTTTTCGGCGCCGCCTACTTTATCATTCCGGAAGAAAGCGAAAACGAGATCTATTCGCCGAAACTGGCCTACCTGCAACTGATCATACTGGTGCTGGGCACTGCCGGCGTTGTGCTGACCTATACCTTCAACCTGTTTGAGGGAAACTGGCTTCTGGGCAAAGAGGGGCGCGAGTTCCTCGAGCAGCCGATCTGGGTCAAGGTGGGTATTGTGGTTGCGGCGCTGATCTTCCTTTTCAATGTCACAATGACAGTGCTGAAGGGCAAGAAAACCGCGATCAGCAACATCCTGTTGCTGGGCCTCTGGGCGCTGGCGCTATTGTTCCTGTTTGCCTTTTACAACCCCGCCAATCTGGCATTGGACAAGGAATACTGGTGGTATGTGATCCACCTGTGGGTCGAAGGTGTCTGGGAACTGATCATGGCTTCAATCCTGGCCTTCCTGATGCTGAAACTGACCGGTGTTGACCGCGAAGTGGTGGAAAAATGGCTCTATATCATCGTTGCCACATCGCTGTTTTCCGGCCTGCTGGGTACCGGACACCATTACTACTGGATCGGAACACCGGCCTATTGGCAGTGGATCGGCTCGATCTTCTCGTCGCTGGAAATCATCCCGTTCTTTGCGATGATGAGCTTTGCCTTCATCATGGTCTGGAAGGGCCGTCGTGACCACCCGAACAAGGCTGCCTTGCTATGGTCGCTGGGCTGTGCGGTGCTGGCGTTCTTTGGTGCCGGTGTCTGGGGTTTCCTGCACACGTTGCACGGGGTGAACTACTATACCCACGGCACACAGATCACTGCCGCCCACGGTCACCTTGCCTTCTTTGGCGCCTATGTGGCCCTGAATCTGGCGATGTTCACCTACGCCATGCCGATCCTGCTAAAGCGCGATCCGTACAATCAGGTGATCAACATGGCGTCGTTCTGGCTGATGTCGGGCGGCATGGTGTTCATGACATTCTCACTGACCTTCGCAGGCACTGTGCAGGCGCACATGCAGCGGGTCATTGGCGACAACTACATGGACGTTCAGGATACGCTGGCCGTGTTCTACTGGATGCGCTTTGGTGCCGGTGTCGCAGTTGTGCTGGGAGTCCTGCTGTTTCTTTATGCGATCCTGTTTCCGCGCAAGGAAATCATCAGCCGTGGTGTCGACGCCACCCCGGCGGAGTAGATGCCGATGGATGGCATGATAAAAACCAGTAAGGGGGCGGCAGATGCCCCCTTCTACCTGCCTCAGGGGGACGAGTGCGAGATTTTCCGCGCCGCCCACGCCAACAATCTGCCCTTGCTGCTGAAGGGGCCGACCGGCTGTGGCAAAACCCGTTTTGTGGCCCATATGGCCGCCGAACTGGACCGGCCGCTTTATACCGTGGCCTGTCACGATGATCTTTCCGCCGCCGATCTGATTGGCCGCTACCTGCTGAAGGGTGGCGAAACCGTCTGGGTCGATGGCCCACTGACCCGCGCCGTGCGCGAAGGGGCGATTTGTTACCTCGACGAAGTGGTCGAGGCCCGCAAGGACGTAACCGTGGTGTTGCACCCGCTGACCGATGACCGGCGCATCCTGCCGATCGACCGCACCAGCGAGGAAATCGAGGCCGCTGACGGCTTTATGCTGGTCGCCTCCTACAACCCCGGTTACCAGAACATCCTGAAAACCCTGAAACCCTCGACCCGTCAGCGGTTCCTGTCGGTGGAATTCGGTTTCCCCGCACCCGATCTGGAAGCCGAAGTTGTGATGCGCGAAAGCGGTCTGGACAAGGACCGCGTGCAGGGTCTGGTGCGTCTGGCGGGCAAACTGCGCGCGCTAAAGGGGCAGGATCTGGAAGAAGGCGTTTCAACCCGCCTGATCGTTTACGCCGCCACGCTGATCCATCAAGGCATGCCTTTGGAACGCGCTGTTCTGGTGGCAATGATTGAACCGTTAACAGATGAAGAGGATGTGAAACGTGGGCTCCTGGACCTTGTAACTGCCGTCTTCGGGTGAGGCATGGCATGACCAAGGTTGAACTGGATCCGTGGGAACCCGAAGAAACAGTCGGGAAACTATGGCATTCCTTCGCCAGCCGTCTTGATGCGCCAATTCAGCATCAGGGGGCCACGGTCAACCTCTCCGAGGTTGAAGGGCGGCTGGCAATCTTTTTTCGCGGGCTGGGGGGGGATCCTTCAGTCGAAATCAGGCCGGTTGCGGTTGAAATCAGCCGCCACCGCCTGTCATTCCGCCGCCGTCTGGGCACCGATGCGGAACGTATCGCCCATGCCACATTTGACGGCGAGGCCCTGAGGCTGCCCGACAGCATCGCCCATTTCCCCAACCGCGAGGCCAACGCCGCACTCTATCTGTGGCTGACCGCCTGCGCTGCCCATGCACCGGCGCGGCGCGATGATCCCGATCCCTTGCGCGCCGATCTTCTGGCAATTTCCGCCGCCCGTGAAATGACGCAGGCCACGCTGGAACAGGCCCCCGGCCTGCGCCCGCTTTATTCCGCGCTGTGCCAGTTTGCTTTGCGCAGCCGCAACCGCGCCAATCTGCCTGCCCGCGAGGCCGAGGTAGAGGCACTGATCCGGTTTATGCTTGAACACCCACAGAGAACAGCGCCCGACCGCCGGGTGGGCGAGAAGCGCCCGCCCGTGGGGGGCGGTCGGGCGCTGTCCGGCAATGCCGGACTCAAGGGGGAAGACACCCCCGCCCTGCTATCCGCACTGGATGATCCGGCAACTGTCACCGCCCCGCGTGGTTACCGCCCTTTCCTTCCGGTGCCGCTGTGGCCTGCCCTGCGCGCCGTCGAATTCAGCGCGCCGAGTGAGGCCGAGACCCGCGCCACCGATGGCCGCCCGCCCGAAGAAGGCAGCGAGGTGGTGAAAAAGGCCAGGCGCCACAAGGCCGACCTGGCCGAGCGCAAAGACAGCCTGACCCTGTTCAATTTCGAAACCATCCTGTCATGGGCCGAATTCCTGAACCTGAACCGCAAGGTCGAGGACGACGAATACGACAACGCCAAAAAGGCCGCCGATGATCAGGACGAAATCGGGCTGGGGCAAATCTCCAAAGCCCCCGCAACCCGCCTGAAACTGCACCTTGATCTGGCCCCCGAGGACGTGGACCGCGAACGGCTTTCCGGCGTGTTCACCTATCCCGAATGGGAAACGCGCAGCAAATCCTACCTGCCCGACCACACCCGCGTTCTGGCCAGCCGCGCCGACATAACCGAAGAAACCCCGTCCTTTCGCACCGATCCAAAAGCCATGCGCCGCATCCGCGCCGTCAAACGCCAGTTCGAGGCGTTGCAACCGGGCCGGATATACCTGCACGGCCAGCCGGACGGCGAGGAACTGGATATGGACGCCGCCGTGCGTTCCTATTCCGACCTGCACGCCTATGGCGAAGGCACCGATCGCATCTGGCGCCAGTCCCGCCCGCAGAGGCGGGACCTCGCGGTTTCGATCCTGCTGGATATTTCCCGTTCGACCGAAAGCGCCGTCACGGGCCGCGCGGTGATTGATATCGAGCGTGAGGCCCTGGCCGCGCTGGCCTGGGGGCTGGACGCCTGCGGCGACGATTTCGCCATCCATGCCTTTTCATCCTTGAAACGAGATCGGGTCTATATGCTGTCCTGCAAGGAATTCGGCGAGCCGATGAACGGGGATGTCGAAGCGCGGATCGGCAGCCTGAAACCCGGTTTCTACACCCGCATGGGCGCCGCCATCCGCCATACCTCGGCCGATCTGGCGAAGCAGGCGAAAAAGAAACGGCTGCTGCTGGTGATCACCGACGGCAAGCCCAACGATCTGGACCATTACGAGGGGCGCCACGGGATCGAAGACACCGCCATGGCCATCCGCGAGGCCCGCCGTGCGGGGCATTCGGTTTACGGCATCACGGTCGAGGCCCGCGACAAGGCGTGGTTCAACCGCATGTTCGGGCAAGGGGGCTATGCGACCATTGCCCACCCTGACAAGCTGACGCTTGCCTTGCCGGAAATTTACCGTCATCTGGTGGGCGCATGAGCGATATTGAACAACACAGCGTTCTGGACGAACTGCCCGGCGATTTGATGATCTGGGTGCTGATTGTCAGCGAACTGTTGGTGTTCGGCGCGGGGCTGGCGGCGTTTATGGCTGTGCGGATCACTGACCCCGCAATGTTTGCCGAAGCACAGGATCACCTGAACCGTGCCGCCGCCGGTGCCAACACCGCCATTCTGGTGACCAGCGGGTTTCTGGCCGCCAAGGCCCTGCGTCTGCGCGAAGCCGCGCAGCGGGCAAAGGCGCGGCTGATGTTGGTGATGGCGGCGGTTCTGGGCGTGGCATTCCTGTGGATCAAGACGATTGAATACCGCGCCGATGCCGCCGCCGGTATCAACATCGACACCAACGCCTTTTTCACCTTCTACTACCTGCTGACCGGTTTTCACGCGGCGCATGTGTTGGCGGGTATCCTGATCCTGCTGTTGGTCGCATGGCGCGACGCCCCCCGCAATATCGAGGTCGGGGCGGCGTTCTGGCATATGGTCGATCTGGTCTGGGTGCTGCTGTTCCCCGTCATTTATCTGCTGAGGTAACAGGCATGCTTAACGATAAACTGTTCCGCGCATGGGTGGCCTTGCTGGTGCTGAGCGCCATCAGCACCACCGTGGCCATTTTCATTGATCGCGGCAAAACCGCGGAAACAGGAGGCTGGATACTGGCTGCGGCAGGGGCGGTTATCCTGCTGCTGGCGCTGTTGAAAGGGCGGATCATCCTGTCGCGCTATCTGGGGCTGGAAAAGACCCGCTTCTGGCGACGTGGGTTCAATACGGCGCTGACAGTTTTTGCTCTTTTGCTGCTGGGTTTGTATCTGGCGCCTGCTTTTTGAAAGCAGTTTATACGGACTTGCGCAGGCGCAATTCATCCTCGCCGGTCGCGTAGCTGTGCAGCAACTCAACATCGCCAATTGCGGCATGGTTCTGGCGTACGTTAACACCGAATTTGCGCAGCTTTGCGAACGCCCGTGACAAGCTTTCGGGTTTCATCCCAAGGTGCCCGGCAATCAGAACTTTGTCATAAGGCAAAGTCACGGTACAGGCCCCCTCGGTCACCGGGCATAACTCGACCAGAAACTCTGCCACGCGCTGTGCTCCGGACAAAGCCTTGATCTGCTCGAGTTGCAATACCAGAGCGTGCAAATGGTGAAAGGTTGCTGCCAGCATGGAAATTGCGATTTCAGGATCGCTCCGAATCATATCTGTCAAGACGCGCGTCGGCAGTTTGAGAACGTGGCTGTCCGTTACCGATTCTGCGGCAACAGGATAAACCTCGTGACGCAGTGCCAGAGCTTCGCCGAAACTCTGCCCGCCAGTGAACACGCCAACAACGGCCTCTGACCCATTGGCAGCAATGCGATACAATTTTACCCAGCCATGAATGACGATATAGATCGAGTTGGCGGGATCTCCCTGTAGAAAGAGAGTTTCGCCATGGGTAAAATGGCACTCGGTGCTTTGCTCCAGGATGGTTTTTACAGATTCTCTGGGCAGGCTGGATAGAAACAGCGATTCCCGCGCCTTGTTTTCGACAATTGGTTTCATGGCTTTCAGTACCTGTTGAGAATCGTCTGTGATAAACTGCAGTTTTGATATTTCCGCTATTTTTTACTTGCCCACAAGATAAGGTTTAACCGATCAAGTGCTTTGGGTTGGGCATATTCAGTAATTATAATTGCAAGTATCTACCGTTAAATGCCAGAAAACCATGCGAATTTTCATTGCTGTCAATGATAATTTACTCAGCAAAATTGTTGCAAAAAATATCTCAGCAGGAGGTGGGGCGTGTCCGGGAAAGTGAAGCGAACTATTGCGGTTCGAAACATACCCAAAGTATGGCGGTGAACCACACCCCGTTAACAAAGACAAGATTATATATATTCAGCTTGTAACATAAAGTGGAGTCGGGCCATTA
>JALSRG010000042.1 GCA_026984915.1 Marinosulfonomonas sp.
AATTGGAGCGGGCGATGAGATTCGAACTCACGACCCTAACCTTGGCAAGGTTATGCTCTACCCCTGAGCTACGCCCGCGAACCAATTGTGAGCCGTGAATTACATTGATGCCGCCACCTCTGCAAGGGGTATTTTGCCAGAATGCACAGGAAAATTGCATTCGCGCCGGATCGCGCTGCGCCGGCGCGTTCAGACAGCCCGCATCGTTTACGTCCGGCGGCGCAGACTTGTCGGGAACATGCCAAACCGACACCTGAAAGCGCGTGCCGGAACAGCGTCATACCCGTATCCGACGCAATCAACGATCTCTGCCAGTATCAGGCAGATATTGACCAGCATCTTTCGGACCTGAAACATGCGCCTTTCCGTCAGGCCGGCCACCGAGGAAAACCTGCCCGTTGTCAAATGTGGGAGAAATTGTCGAAATGGCAAATGCTTGGCGGTTCGTGCAATGGCAACCGGCTGAGTTTCTTTCCGGCTTGTCACGTCAGAGCATAGACGATGTTGAGCAGGGCTGCGGCGGCGATCATCCCAAGGGTCAAGGCCATGCCATAGATCCGCCCCGGCAGGTTCTGCGGCACCTGCCCCAGCCCCCAGGCATGCATCACCCGGCCCAGCAGCAGTATCAGCCCCAGCAAATGTACCAACCACACCGGCGCGCCCTGCTGCTCGACCATAGCCAGCAAGATCAGCGCTATTGGGGCGTATTCGGCACAATTGCCCTGCACCCTGATGCGCCTGGCCATATCCTTATCGCCCCCATCACCCAAAGATATTTTCTGCCCGCGTCGCACTGTGATGATACGCAAACTGAGATAAATGAATAAAAGGGCGATCAATCCGGCATAGATTGGTGAAATTGTCGGCATTCTCTTGCCCTTTCCACTGATGGCACCGGGCAACCCTAGCGGATTTGACAAGTTCTGTCAGGGGTATCAAACAGGATGGTGCTGCAGGCACATTTGAGGGAAAAATAGACGCAAACGGCATAAACGATCCGGATAAGGCGCGGTTCCCTGAGTCCAAGCTCGCAACCCTTACAGAATTGCACACTTATTTTCAGGTGAGATATAAGTTATATTCCTTTGTCTTTATTGTACTTTTTAGATGCAATTTTACGGATCAGCCTCGCCAGATAGTGCGCTGATTGGAATTCACGCGATCACGCGTACCTGACCGCATCCTCACAGTTCTACACATTCGCAAGAACTGCTATTTGCACCTCCCGGCCCCGCTCCCATTTTTTCTGCATGAGCGCAAATGAGGAGCCGGAAGATGAAAGTTGACATTCTGCCAATCACTGACAAGCTCGACCCGTTCGGGCAAACAAGCGCGAATAACAACCCGATGGCTCGCCCAAACAAGAGTGGTTATACAACTGTCTTGTGGATGGCGCTGTTCAATCTGGCGGCTGTGGCATTGGTGATTGTCGCATTTGTGCACGGCTGGGCGCAGTCCATCTTCCGCTCTGACATCACTGGCCTGACCTATATCATCGCAGTCGTTTTTCTGTTTGGCCTTGGCCTGAGCTTCACTCAAATCTGGAAAGTCGCTTGCGAAACCAATTGTGTTCGCGCGCACAACCCCTGCACAGGCACGCTGGCAGCGGACTACATCGAAAATGTCCGCGGCCGAAGCGCGGGCAGCCGGGCGATCTCGGCCTCGACACTGCGTTTCCAGATTGCCTCGCGAATCTCGCCTGTTTTTCATGTGGCGAGTAGCCTTGTTTTGCTTGGCCTCATCGGCACGGTGCTTGGATTCATCATCGCGCTATCCGGTATTTCCGCCCAGAGTGCCACGAATCTTTCCGAAACCTCGGCCATGGTGTCCAGGCTGATTGCCGGGATGTCGGTTGCGCTTTACACCACCCTGGAAGGGGCAATCCTGAATCTTTGGCTGATCGCGAACTACCGGATGCTGGCGGCGGGGGCCGCAGGCTTGATCAATGGTCTGGTGGCCTTGGGAGAGTGCAATGCACGATCATGATCCACCCGGAGAGAGCGATGCCACGGTCTTTCGCGATGTGCTGATGCTTACCCTGCTTGGGTTTGTAACCATTGTCGTCCTGCTGCTCCCACACCTGAACCCACCAACGGCACGGGCCGACGCGCGGCCGGCCGGGAATGTCGTGGTAGAGGCCCGTTGGGGGGATGGTCTGCACAGCGACATCGACCTTTGGGTCAAAGGCCCCGGTGATGGTCCGGTCGGATATTCACGCAAAAACGGCACCGCTTTTGACTTGCTTCGCGACGATTTGGGAACCGAGCGTGATCTGACCAATCTGAACTATGAATTTGCCTTCAGTCATGGGGCACCGGCCGGCGAATACATTATAAACCTGCATCTCTTCAAACTCGGGAGCGAACCTCCCCCCATAACCGTCAGCGTGGTAATTTCATTACGAGATCCGGCGACAGGTGCGCTTACCAGAATCGCGGCACATCAAGTTGTACTGACCCGGCAAGGAGAGGAGGTGACCGTTCAGCGGTTCCGCCTTAACGCACATGGAACCTTGGTGCCTGGCAGTCTGAACCAAGTACCAAAAAAGCTGCGGAGCATGGGTTGAAATCTGGAGGCACATGCAAATGCAGGAATTATTTTTCTATTTTCTTCTGGTCCTGATAATGACGCTGATGCTGGCGGCGTTGATCATTCGGGTCCCAACCCGGATCAGCGTGAAAGTCCTGGCCCTCGTTTTAGCTGCCGGATTGCTCTCATCTGGCTATCTGGCCGGAGCGGCGCTGCTTGGGCGGCCCAAGCCCGTCCGCTTGGCGATCCTTGAAAGATCCGTCCGTGAACTCGTCGTTGTTGCATCACAAAACGTCGAAGGGAAAGCCATCTATTTGTGGGTGATCCTTCCAGGAGAGACCGCGCCCCGGGCCTATAGCCTGCCATGGTCTCTGAAAACCGCCGAAGCACTCCGCCGCGCCCAGGCCGAAGCTGAGCGAAACGGCACCAATGTGCGTATGCGAAACCCGTTCCGGGGCACCGAGACCAGCAGCAAATCGCCGTTCTATGCGCCACCACCGCCGCCGCTACCCCCAAAATCATAATTGGGGCGGCCGCCTGAAAAGGTGCTAGGGCGTAGACCTATAAACCCTGCAC
>JALSRG010000043.1 GCA_026984915.1 Marinosulfonomonas sp.
ACCGCCCATGCCTGACCTGTATGCCTATACCGACGGAGCCTGCTCCGGCAATCCCGGCCCTGGTGGTTGGGGCGCGCTGCTGATCGCCCGTGATGGCGATAAGGTGCTGAAGGAACGCGAGCTGTGCGGCGGGGCGGCCGAGACCACCAACAACCGCATGGAATTGCTGGCCGCCATCCACGCGCTTGAGGCACTGGAGCGGCCCTCAAACCTGACCGTCATCACCGACAGCGCCTATGTCAAAGGTGGCATCACCGGCTGGCTGCACGGCTGGAAGAAAAACGGCTGGCGCACCTCGCAGAAAAAGGCCGTCAAAAACGAGGACCTGTGGCGCCGGCTGGATGAGGCCGCCGCGCGCCATCAGATCAGTTGGCAATGGGTCAAGGGCCACGCCGGCCACCCCGAAAACGAACGCGCCGACGAACTGGCCCGGCGCGGCATGGCACCATTCAAGCCGAAAAAGTCGGATAAATCATCTGAATGATCGGGCGCCAAGGACCGGGGTACCGCTGTGTCTGCGCCCTAACGCCTGCGCACATATGTCCGATAGGCCCAGATCAACAGCATGGCGCCCAGAACGGCACCGATGAACCCGGCAGCAAACCCGGTCAGCACCAACAGAAAGCGCAGGATCAGCCCGCCGATCAGGGCACCGGCAATGCCAATGGCAATGGTTGTCACCACATCGGTTTCAATACCCATCAGCCGCGTGGCCAGAAACCCCGCCGCAGCGCCGATGATGATCAGGAAAATAATACTCATGACTGACATATAACCCCATTGCGCAAAATGTGAAGCCCGCCGTCTCCTGTAGCGTTTCGACTTTTCCCTGAAACAGGGACCATGGTGATTCAAGTCCAGATCGAAACGCTTTAGCGCCGGAAATGCGTTGGCACGATGATCAGCGCCCCCAGGGCCGAAACGATGGCATTCATGCCGGGGCTGGAAAAGCCGATGCCGAACATCAGGCGAAAGAAATAGGCCAGAAAGGCGCCGCCGATACAGATGATGATCGACGGGACATAGCCATTTGCGGTAAATCCCGTACGCTCGCTGGCATAGCCGACAATGCCGGCAATCACCACGGTTCCGATCAGCGTTGGAAACATCGCCACCCCCCTAATCCAGCGCCACACCCTTTGGCACAGGTGTCCCTCGTAAAAACTCCGTCGCAGACTGCGCGGAGCGGCCGGCCTTCTGCAAGCGCAAAATCTGTATGGCACCGTCACCGCAGGCCACGGTCAGGGCGCTGTCCAGCACCTCCCCCGGCTGTCCTTCGCCCTGTACCACCCGGCTCAGCAACAGTTTCAGGCGCGCGCCTTCCAACATGCACCACGCGCCGGGAAAGGGGCTGAGGCCGCGAATGTGGCGGTCCACCTCTACCGCCGGGCGGCTCCAGTCCAGCCGCGCTTCGGCCTTGTCGATCTTTTTGGCATAGGTCACGCCGTCCTCGGGCTGGGGCTCTGGAGTCAGTTCATCCAGTCGCGCCAGGGCCGTGACAATCAGATCCGCCCCCATTCTGGACAGGCGGTCATGCAGGCTGCCGGTGGTGTCCTCGGGTCCGATCGGCGTGCGCGCGCAGGTCAGAACCGGCCCCGTGTCCAGCCCCGCCTCCATCTGCATGATGCAGACACCGGTTTCCTTGTCACCTGCCATGATGGCCCTGTGGATCGGCGCTGCCCCGCGCCAGCGCGGCAGCAATGAGGCGTGAATATTCAGGCAGCCGCGCACCGGTGCGTCCAGCACCGGCTGCGGCAGGATCAGCCCATAGGCCACCACCACGGCCACCTCGGCCCCGAGGCTGGCGAAATCCTGCTGTTCATCTGCGCCTTTCAGGGACTTGGGCGTGCGCACCATCAGCCCCAGTTCGATCGCGCGTTCGTGCACCGGCGTCAGGCGTTCCTTCTTGCCCCGCCCCGCCGGACGTGGTGGCTGGGTATAAACCGCGAGCACCTCATGCCCGGCCGCCACCAGCGCCTCCAGCACCGGCACCGAGAAATCCGGCGTGCCCATGAACACGACTTTCATCGGCCCCGTTTCCTTGCCTTGCGCAACAGCATGTCGCGTTTTGTTTTCGACAGATGGTCAAAAAACATCCGCCCGTTCAGATGGTCGATCTGGTGCTGCACGGATGTTGCCCACAGCCCGACGAAATCCTTTTCCTTGATCTCGCCTGCCGCATTCAAAAACCGCACCGTCACCGCGCGCGGTCGTTTGATTGCGGCCGAGACACCGGGCAGGTTCGGGCTTGCCTCCTCGTGCTCGCGCAGTTTGGTCGAGGCATGCAAAACCTCGGGGTTGGCCAGTAATACCGCCTGCCCGCGTTCCTCGGAACAATCCACCACCGCAAGCCGCTGCATCACGCCGATCTGTGGCGCAGCCAAACCAACACCGGGCATCGCATCCATGGTCTCCACCATATCCGCCCAGATCGCTTGCGTTTCGTCAGTGATCTCTGGCACTGCACTGCAAACGGTGCGCAACCGCCGATCCGGCCAAGGCAGAAACGGGCGGATGCTCACGCCTTTTCCCGGGCCCGCTCGCGCTTGAGCTTGACCATCTTGCGGGTGATCATCTGCCGTTTCAGCGGCTTCAGATAATCTATGAACAATACGCCGTCCAGATGGTCGATCTCGTGCTGAACGCATGTGGCCCACAGCTTGTCGAATGTGGCTTCCTGCGGCGCGCCATCCATGTTCAGCCAGCGTACCGTGGCTTCGGCCGGGCGTTCGACATCGGCATATTGCTCGGGGATTGACAGGCAGCCTTCCTCATAGACATTGCGCGCCTCTGATGTCCACACCACCTCGGGGTTGAACAGCACCATCGGCTGCGGCTCGGCGTCCTTTTCCTTGACCGCATCCATCACGATCAGACGTTTCAGAACCCCGACCTGCGGCGCTGCCAGACCAATGCCGGGCGCGGCGTACATGGTTTCCAGCATGTCCTCGGCCAGTTTGCGCAAATCATCCGTTACACCTTTGACGGGTGCACAAACCTTTTTCAGGCGGGAATCCGGATGGATCAGGATCGGTCGTATGCTCAT
>JALSRG010000044.1 GCA_026984915.1 Marinosulfonomonas sp.
CCCGGACGCGCAGGTAACACCGGATGATGTCAAGGCATGGATCGGGGTAAATGGCGAAATTCCGAAGAATGCCTGTGTTGCGATGCATTCGGGATGGGCGGCGCATGTGAACAGCGACAAGTTCCGTGGCGTGGATTCCTCTGGCACCATGCATTTTCCGGGGTTCCACGTGGAAGCCGTCAAAATGCTGATGGAGGAGACCGGCGCAATGTCGATCGGTGTCGATACCCTGTCACTTGATTTTGGCAAGTCCGCAGAGTTCAAGACGCATTATGCCTGGCTTCCCACGGGACGGTTCGGCATCGAGAATTTGCTCAACCTCGACAAGGTCCCGGCACAGGGGGCAACGCTGATCGTCGGCGCACCAAAGCACAAAGGCGGAACCGGCGGCCCGTCCCGCATCTTTGCCATGGTCTGAAACGGCGCATTCCTTCCTCCGCTTTTGCGGGGGAAGGGATACCTCGCGCCGCAAGGAAGGTCGTCCAGCAATGCCCTGCCTTGCCGAACGGGTGCCTTGCTCAGGACTTTGCCCATTTCCAGTACAGATCCCGCGCAAGCTGCGTTACCGGTCCGATTTCATATTCAACGTCTTCGATTTTTACAATCGGTGTCACCTTGGAGATGTTCCCCGTCAGAAACACCTCATCCGCCGCATCGAAATCGTCATAGGTCAGGGTGCATTCCTCTACCGTTTTTCCAGCTTCCCGCAATAGTCCAATTATGCGCTGGCGGGTGATTCCGTTCAGAAACGTGCCGTTTGGAACTGGCGTTTTCACAACCCCGCCTTTGACCATGAAGATGTTGGCCGTGGCGGTTTCGGCCACATTGCCCAATGCATCGGTAACAATGGCATTGTTATAGCCGCGTGCCTGGGCCTCGCGGATCATTCGCCCATTGTTCGGGTAAAGACATGCAGCTTTTGCGTTGACCGGCGCCATCGTCATGAGGGGGCGGACAAATTGTGTGCGGCACAGGGTCTGGCTGGCCGTTGGCGGTGCCATTGGCAACTGTTCCAGGCACAGGCAGAATTCGGTCGAGTCCGGATCGGGAATGACAACGCCGGCGCCCCCCTCCTTTGACCAGTACATCGGCCGGATATAGACCGCCGCATCGGGGGAAAACTTTGCCAGCCCCTCTTTTGTCAGGGCGACCAGTTCCTCGACGGTCTTTGTCGGTTTCAACCCCATGACCCCGGCGGAATGATTTACCCTTTCGCAATGTGGCGCCAGATCAGGCACAACCCCTTCAAAAGCGCGCGCGCCATCAAATACCAGTGACCCCAGCCAGGTGCCGTGATCGGCGGCATTCATCACCGGCAAGTCACCCTGGTGCCAGGTGCCGTTGAAATAAGTCCAGATGATATCACCTACTGCCATGGTATGTTCCTTACGCTGTTTTCGGGATCAAAACCGTTGACCCCGTTGTTTTCCGTCCTTCCAGGGCGCGGTGCGCCTCGGCGGCTTCGCTCAGAGCGTAGCGCTGATTGACATTGATCTTCAATGCGCCAGATTGGATCATGTCGAAAAGTTCGGATGATGCTGTTTTCAGATACTCCGGATCTGATGTGAAATGAAACAGAACCGGTCGTGTCGCGGTATAGGATCCCGCGGCCAGATCAGAGAGTTTGAAATCCTCTATCGGGCCGGATGACTGGCCGAAACTCACAAAAGTACCAAATGTTTTCAGACAGTTGAGCGAGCCTGGATAGGTATCTTTGCCGACACTGTCATAGACAGCATCAGCCCCTTTTCCCGCCGTCAGTTCCGCCACGCGTTCTACAAAATTCTCACGCGTATAGTCGATCATATGCGCATAGCCGTGCTGCCGGGCGAGTTCACATTTTTCTGCCCCGCCGGCAGTTCCGATTGCGGTTACACCTTTGGCGGCAAGCCACTGCCCGGCAATAAGCCCGACACCGCCGGCGGCGGCATGAAACAGGACCGTTTGGCCCTTTCTGACGTGAAAACTGCGATGGAGCAGGTAATGGGCGGTCAGCCCTTTCAGCATGGAAGCCGCCGCGACCTCGTCGCTGATTGCAGCCGGTAGCCTGACCAGATGGCGTTCATCTATGACGCGTTCGGTAACATAGGCGCCGTTGGGTATGGTATATGCAACGCGATCCCCGGCCTTGAAATCCGTGACATCCTCGCCGACAGCGATGACCACACCGGCGGCCTCGCTGCCCAGAATCAGGTTTTTCTCAACCGGCCAGGGATAAAGGCCGCTGCGAAAGTAGGTATCAATGAAATTGACCCCAATGGCCGCGTGGCGCAGCAGCACCTCGCCTTTTCCCAAAGGGGGCCGGGCTTGCTCGATCTGGTGCAGAACCTCAGGCCCACCGGGTTTCTCGGCAACAATTGCAATGGGCACGGTCAGGCCTCCTCATCGGGCGAGACGATAAAGACGTCATCAACGGGCACTTGCATCGCATTTGAAAGGTGGTTGGTCTTGGCCGCCAGCGAAATGATTTTCAGAACCTCGCCATGCTGGGCCGGCGTCATCCCTTTGGCACGTGCGGCCGCAGAATGTGAATGAACGCAGTATTCGCAGTTGTTGATGATGGATACGGCCAGATAGATCAGTTCTTTCGTCAGAGGGTCAAGCTCGGATGGTGTTGCCATCACGGCCTTGACCTCGGCCCAGGTCCGTTCCAGAAGATCTTCGTCAAATGCCAGATAGTGCCAGATATTGTTGATGAAATCCGAATTGCGGGTGGCGCGGATATCATCGTAGACGGCTTTGACGCGGGGGTTGGATTCGGGGTCTTTCGGGGGCATAACAGCAGGCATTGCATCTTCCTTTCTTGTGCGATTTCGTTGGTTGGGATCGCTTCAGGAAGGAACCTCGCGCTTTTTGGACGAGGCTGCAAGGTTGTTGTTGCTAGGGCGTAGACCTATAAACCTGCACCACTGGCGGGATTGTCGCGAAATATCAACGGCTTGGGGCGCGCCGGAAATAGTGGTTCTATTTTCAAGCGCCCCAAGCCGTTGAGGTGAAG
>JALSRG010000045.1 GCA_026984915.1 Marinosulfonomonas sp.
CCGGGGACGATTGCCAATATGCCGCGAACTTCGGATTCGGGTGACTAGGGTTTGCTCTCGGCCTTTTTCTGCCATCTACCGGTTTCCTCACTCCAGTACTGGGCGCGGCATCCGCTTTCCGTCAATGCCTTCCACTGGGCACGGGCCTTTTGCACAGCGGCATCATCATTGCCGTCGAACACCACACAAACCCGTTCCAGCCGGGCCACTTCATGTTCGTCTACATCGGCCCCATCAATGGCAATGAGGCAGGCCGCCGAATTCACCGGCGGTGTAGAATGTGTCGTCAACAGAATGGGTTGCATCGCGTCATTTGCCCCACCGGCAAGCCCGTGCGGCAAAAACCCGTCATCCGGCCCCAGCCAGAGCCTCTGATCCAACCAGTCCATTCGCTCCGAATCCACCCCGCGCACGACGACCCGCCAACCGGCTGCAAGTGATTTTTCCAGCAGAACCGGCAGGGTGTTTTCCAGTGGTGACCGGGTCAAATGATAGAAATATGCCGCCCCCATGCCTGTCACCCTTCCAGGCGGTCCCGGATCATTCGATCAAGGGCGATCACCCCCCAACCAGTCGCGCCTTTCGGCGCCAGCGGGGTCGGCTTTTTCACATGTGCCACGCCCGCAATGTCCAAATGTATCCAGGGCATGTCTTCTTTTACGAACCGCTTGAGAAACTGCGCTGCGGTAATGGACCCCGCCGGCCGGCCGGCACTGTTTTTCATATCGGCAACATCAGACTTTATCAATTTGTCATAGGCCTCCCCCAAGGGCATGCGCCAGGCACCTTCGCCTTCTGTCCGGGCCGCTTTCAGGAAACTCTCGCACAGCGCATCCGCATTTGAGAAAACCCCTGCCTTTTCATGGCCAAGGCCAACAATAACAGCCCCGGTCAGTGTCGCCAGGTTGATGATCCCTGCAGGGTTGAACCGGTCTTGCGCATACCAGAGCGCATCCGCAAGAACCAGCCGCCCCTCGGCATCAGTGTTGATCACCTCAATCGTATCGCCCTTCATCGATGTCACGATATCACCGGGGCGGGTTGCGCGCCCATCGGGCATGTTTTCAACAATTCCAACGACCCCGACAACATTGGCACGTGCTTTACGCAAGGCAAGTGTGCGCATCACCCCCGACACCACACCAGCCCCTCCCATATCCATGATCATGTCTTCCATACCCTGCGCGGGTTTCAGACTGATGCCGCCCGTATCAAACACCACACCTTTTCCGACCAGAGCAAAGGGGGCTTCACCTTTCTTGCCGCCATGCCATTGCATGACCACCAGCTTGGTCGGGCTTGCGGACCCCTTGCCAACGCTCAGCAATGCCCCCATGCCCAGCTTTTCAAGGTCTTTTTCTTCCAGTATTTCAACATCCAGCCCAAGGCCCTGCATTGCCGCGAGACGCGCGGCAAACTCGTTCGTTGTCAGAATATTTGCAGGTTCGTTAACCAGATCGCGCGTAAAGAACACCCCCTCGGCCAAGGCCGCCATCGGGCCGGCCTGCGCGGCTGTGGATTCCGGGTTGGACACCATGATGGTGACGGGCTTTGGCCCCTCCTCGGGCCTGTCGGATTTATAGGTGCAGAATTTATATGACCGCAACACCAGCCCGAAGGAAAGCTCGGCTGCGCGTGCATGTGGTCCGGCCAGGACAAGCAATGCGGAATCTCCCGCCGCCTTGGCAATCGCCCCGCCGGCGCGCCGGGCCTGCAGGGCATCAGCCCGGCGATCAAGACGAAGGACGAGTATCCCTTCAGCTTGCAGACCGGCCGGATAGGCCAGTTCACGCACTGTTCCTTCTTCCTGCTTGCCGAATTCCTTGCTGGCCAGATAGCGCGACAGGGCCTGTTTGCTCAGCCGATTCACCCGTCGTGCGCCCTTGTCCATCTTGCCATCTGCTCCGACGATCACAACAATTCGGCCAGACGCGGCATCAACCGCCTCAAGATCGGTTTCCTTGAAATCTACAGTTCTCGGCATGGTCATTTCTGCTCTCCGGTTTTACAGGCGGAATCCGGCATGATAGCCCCGCGTTTCACTATTCCTATCGCCTGCCTGGGCTCTTGACCAGTTAGCAGTTTTCCACCATGCAGGAATCCGTTAGATTGCCGCAAATACCAGACCTTGAGGGGGGACAGAACCGTGGCCAGATTCGACAGATACTTCCTGTCGCAACTGATGGTTCTGTTTGGCTTTTTTTCCCTCATTCTGGTGATGGTATACTGGATCAACAGGGCCGTTCTCTTGTTTGACCAGCTGATCGCCGACGGCCAGTCAGCCGTGGTTTTTCTTGAGTTCACCGCATTGACCCTGCCCAATGTCATCCGGCTGGTGTTGCCGGTTTCGGCCTTTGCCGCCACAGTATATGCTACAAACCGGCTAAGTTCAGAGAGCGAACTGGTTGTGGTTCAGGCCACAGGTTTCAGCAACTTCAGGCTGGCACGGCCGGTCTTGATTTTTGGCGCGCTTGTGGCCTTGCTCATTTCGCTTCTCAGTCATTTCCTTGTTCCAATGTCGGCAACGCGTCTGGCCGATCGCAGTGCAGAGATTGCCGAGAATGTCACCTCCCGGTTTCTGATTGAGGGGCGTTTTCTGCATCCGACAGATGGCATAACATTCTACATTCGCGAGATCAGCCCAAAAGGTGAATTGCGTGATATCTTCTTTTACGATGCCAGAGACAGTGGTGCTGCTACCACCTACTCTGCAAAACGCGCGCTGCTCGTACGGGATGAAACCGGCCCGAAACTGGTGATGTTTGACGGAATGGCGCAGACATTGCAGCGCCACAACCAGCGTTTGTTCGTAACCCGTTTTGACGACTTTGCCTATGATATCGGGGCACTGTTTGACATCACCCCACGTCAGAGGCGCAGCGTCAACGAACTCTCGACACCTGAACTGCTCAGCGCCAGCCCGGACTTGCAGCAGGAAACCGGTGCAACGCGGGCGCAACTGCTTGCAAAGGGGCATGAAAGGTTTTCACAACCATTGTTTGCAATCATGGCGCCTTTGCTCGGATTTTCCGCTTTGCTATTGGGCGGTTTCAGCCGGTTTGGTGTGTGGCGGCAAATTCTGTTCTCTGTGGTGATGGTCATTCTGATCAAATCGCTGGACAACATCACCATGGCCACAATCCGCCAGGAGGCGGATCTTTGGCCGCTGGCCTATGCCCCTCCTGTTCTGGGGCTGCTGATCGCAGGGTTTCTGTTGTATATCAGCGAACACCCGGCCCTGTTCAGCAAGCGGCAGAGGGTGATCGAAACATGATACTTTCCATGTATTTTGCCCGCAAGTTCATATGGATGCTTCTGTCCATTCTGGGAATTTTTCTCATTATTCTCGTTTTGATCGACATGGTCGAGCAGATACAGAAATTTTCGAAAACCCAGGCCGGATTTCGGGACATGCTGGAGCTCACGCTCTTGAACGCGCCGGATAGCCTGTACCGGATTCTGCCGCTTATCGTGATACTGGCCACGATTGCCTTGTTCCTCAATCTGGCGCGAACCTCCGAACTGGTTGCGGCGCGGGCTGCCGGGCGTTCAGCGCTTCGCATCGTCTCAGCGCCGGTTCTGGTGGCTGTTCTTGCGGGGATATTTACCGTCGTTGTGCTAAACCCGCTGGTTGCCGCAACCTCGAAACGTTATGAATCACTCGCCAGCCGGTTTGTACATGGAACAGACAGCGTTCTGTCGGTGTCCAGCGAAGGCCTGTGGTTACGCCAGGGCGGCCCCGAAGGACAGACCGTCATTCGTGCGGAAGGGTCCAATCTGGACGCAACCAAGCTCGTCACTGTCAGCTTTTTCAGCTTTGACCCGCAAGGCGCGCCAACGCGCCGGATCGAGGCGCAATCCGCAGAATTGGGGAAAGGCGCGTGGCTGTTGACAAATGTCAAACTCTGGCCGCTGATGAATTCAGACAACCCGGAGCGGGACGCGCAACTCTGGCCAACCTTTGCCGTCCCCTCCGAACTGACCCGTGACCAGATCAGGGACAGTTTCGGCAAGCCCCGCGCCATTCCCATCTGGGAACTGCCGGCATTCATTTCCAGCCTGGATCGCGCCGGTTTCTCAGCGCGCGCGCATCGGGTCTGGTTTCAGATGGAATTGGCCAAACCACTTTTGTTCGCGGCAATGGTGTTGATCGGCGCCGTGTTCACCATGAGGCCCACGCGTTTTGGCCACACCGGCGTTATGGTGCTTGCAGCCGTTCTGACCGGGTTTGCGTTGTTCTTTGTCAGAAATTTCACACAGATCCTTGGTGAAAACGGCCAGATACCCATTGCGCTGGCCGCATGGGCACCACCAGTGGCCGCCATCAGCCTGGCACTGGCCCTGTTATTGCATCTGGAGGATGGATGACGCGCAGATTTGTAAGTTCACTGTTTTTGGTTGCTTTGCTGTTTGTTGGCGGCTCCGGTTACAGCCTGGCACAGGAAGCGCCGTCAGATGTGGCAACACTCGTCGCCGATCGGATCTCTGCCGAAGGTGGCGCAACCCTGATCGCAGAGGGTAATGTCGAAGTTCTGTTTGGCACGCGCCGCCTGAAAGCACAGCGGATTACCTATAGCCGCGACGGAGGCAAACTGCTGATTCAGGGGCCGATCACACTGGTGGATGAAAACGGCACAATCATACTGGCGAACTCGGCCGAACTGGATGCGGATCTTCAGAATGGCGTGCTGCGCAGTGCCCGGCTTGTCCTGGACCGTCAGTTGCAACTGGCGGCCGCCGAAATCAATCGTGTCGACGGGCGCTATACACAGCTTTACAAAACAGTCGCTTCGTCCTGTCAGGTTTGCGCGGCCAACCCTGTTCCCCTATGGCAAATCCGTGCCAAACGCATCGTTCACGACCAGAAGGAACAGCAGCTTTACTTTAGCAACGCGCAACTGCGGATCATGGATTTCCCGGTTTTCTATTTTCCCCGCCTGCGCCTGCCCGACCCGACATTGAAACGCGCAACCGGGTTTCTGGTGCCAAAAATTGCCAGCACATCGAAACTGGGGCTCGGCCTGAAGGTTCCGTATTTCATCACCCTTGGCGACCATGCGGATTTGACCCTCACACCCTATCTGTCAGCGCAAACGCGCAGCTTGGAGTTCCGGGTCCGCAAGGCCTTTCGCACCGGCAATGTAGAGTTCAACGGGGCCGTTTCGCGCGACGATCTGATCCCCGATCGCACGCGTGGATACCTATTCGGAAGCGGCACGTTCAATTTGCCAAAAGATTTCATTCTCGGTTTTGATCTGGAAACAGTGACGGACCCTGGCTATTTGCTGGAATACGGCTATTCGGACAAAGACCGCCTGGCCAGTGATCTGACTCTCTTGCGGGCCAGACGTGACGAACTGATTACCGCCAGCCTGACCCGTTACCACTCGCTTCGATCTGCCGAAGACAACCGGACCATCCCTTATCTTGTCGGGGATGCGCGTTACGAGTTCCGCTTTGTGCCGGGGCTGATCGGAGGCCAGGCGGACTTCAGCTTTGAGGCACATAGTCATTACCGGCGCTCCGACACACCGGGCATGGACGGGCGGGATGTCCTGCGGGCGACAGCGCAATTGGACTGGCGCAAGAGCTGGACCCTGCGCAACGGCATGATCGCCAGCGCGATCTCTGCGGTCAGTGCAGATTTCTACAATATAGAACAGGATCCGGCCTTTCCCGGCAGCAGCAGCCGCATTACGCCGTCCTTCGGGGCAGAACTGCGCTGGCCGCTCGTCAAGGTAACGGATGGCGGCGTGACCCATACGCTTGAACCCGTTGTTCAATTGCTCTGGACAAAGAAAACGGCCGCCACCCACCCAAATGAAGACAGTACACTGATCGAATTCGACGAAGGAAACCTGTTCGCTCTCTCCCGCTTTCCGGGGGCCGACCGCCGGGAACAAGGGACAAGGGCAAACCTTGGCGTCAGCTGGCGCCGGGTTGATCCTGCCGGCTGGTCCCTGGGGGTCACGGTCGGAAAAGTGTTCCGAACGGAAAACCTGGGGCAATTCGCACCACGGTCCGGCCTGACCGGTACATCCTCTGACTGGCTGGCGATGGTACAACTGAAACTGCCGAAAAACCTGTCACTGGCCAACCGGGCCCTATTTGGTGACGATCTGAGATTTACCACCAATGAAACGCGGATAGACTGGCACAATGACCGCTGGAACCTTTCTTCCAGCTATATCTGGGTGGCTGCGGACCATACATCGGTCTGGACCATGGACGGGGCTGTAAAGCTTTCGGATTACTGGACGGCCAAGGCTGACTGGCGCTTTGATTTCGAAACCGGAAAGGCAACCAAAGCGGGCGTGGGGATGGAATATCGCAATGAATGTATCGCAGTTGATTTTTCACTCTCGCGTCGCTTCACGTCCTCAAGTAGTGTAGACCCGACAACACGTTTTGGTCTGACCGTTGCCCTGACCGGATTCGGCACCGGCGGCGCAACCGGACCCACGGCAAAACAGTGCCGGACGTATAAATGAAACTGGAAAGAGACCTGATCACCATGACTGCACAGCGTTTTATCAACCGGTATTTTGTGGCGGCTATCGCTGCTCTGTTATTGTTTGCCGTTATGGTCAGCCCATTACCGGCGGCGGCGCAGGGCGTTTTTTCTCCGGTCGCCAAGGTCAATGACCGGGTCGTCACTCAATACGAACTGGAACAACGCACGCGTTTCATGCAGTTGTTACGTGCTCCCGGAGGCCGCGAGGAGGCGCTTACCGCGTTGATCAACGAGCGTTTGCAGGAAGATGCGGCTGCAAAAATGGGCATTCAGGCAACCGAAGAAACGATTCAGCAGGGAATGGAAGAGTTTGCCTCTCGTGCAAATCTGACGGCGGAACAGTTTGTAAAATTGCTGGCGCAAGGGGGCGTCGACAAGGAAACGTTCCGCGATTTTGTGCGCGCCGGGCTGGTCTGGCGTGAAGTGGTACGCACCCGCTTCACCTCGAGAATCCAGGTGAGCGAGTCCGAAATTGATCGTGCGATGGCGCTCGCCTCGACCGCAAAAGGCGGGCTGAGGGTTCTCTTGAACGAAATCATCCTGCCTGCCCCCCCAGGTCAGACCGCGCAGGCACAAAGGCGGGCAGAGCAAATCAGACGGATCACCAGTCTGGCTGCGTTCTCAAGTGCGGCGCGAAAATATTCCGCCTCCGCTTCCCGCCGGGTTGGCGGAAGATTACCCTGGATGCCCCTTTCAAACCTGCCGCCACAAATTCGCGGGCAGATTCTTGCATTGTCGCCGGGACAGGTCAGCGCCCCAATCTCCATTCCGAACGGAATTGTTTTGTTCCAGTTGAGGGCAATCGAGGAAACCGGCAGCCCCGAGCCTCAGAATGTCTCTGTCGAGTTCGCCAAATACCTGATTGCTGGCGGAAAATCGGAAGCCGCCCGCAAGGAAGCAGCCCGGATCAAGGGGCGGGTTGATACCTGCGATGACCTGTATGGGATCAACAAAGGACAACCCGAAGAGCGTCTGCAACTGGAAACGAAAAAAATGAGCGAACTGCCCAAAGAGGTCGCGATTGAACTGGCCAAGCTGGATCCGGGCGAGATTTCCACGCAGTTGACCAGCGCTGACGGCAAAACCTTGGAGTTGTTGATGCTTTGTGCGCGTATCCCGGAGGCGATCGAGGACGTATCACGAGACGATATCCGCCAGCGCCTGGCCAATCAGGCACTGGAATCCTATGCAAACGGTTATCTGGCCCAATTGCGTGCCGACGCGACGATTGAGGTCATCGGTCAATGACTGTGACCTCGGATGAGGCACAGATTACAGCCCCCGTTGCCCTGACATGTGGAGAACCATCGGGCATCGGCCCAGAAATAGCCCTGAAGGCCTGGCAAACCCTGCGCGACAGTCTGCCGTTCTTTTTGATCGGCGACCGCCATCACTTGCCCCATGGGGCGCCATTTGTCGAAATCACCTGCCCGAAAGAGGCACTGGAAGCCAGCAGACATGCGTTACCTCTGTTGCAGCATGGGTTTGCGGCCCCGGCAGCCTCCGGAAAGCCGGCAGCGGAAAATGCCGGCGGGGTGATAGAAACCATCGAAATCGCGGTTGATCTGGTAAAATCAGGTGCGGCTTCGGCAATCTGCACGGCCCCCATCAACAAAAAGGCTCTCAAGGACGGCGCCGGATTTGCCTATCCGGGGCACACTGAATTTCTGGCGCATCTGGCCGGTGTGGAACGCGTGGTGATGATGCTCGCCTCTCCCGAAATTCGGGTTGTCCCCACAACCATTCATATTCCGTTAAAGGATGTTCCCAAGGTGCTGAGTGCGGAACTGCTGCGTGAAACGCTGCTTATCACCGACGCCGGTCTGAAACAGGATTTCGGTATCAGCCAACCGCGCCTTGCGGTTGCAGGGCTCAACCCGCACGCAGGCGAAGGCGGCGCCATGGGCAATGAAGAGATCACCTTTATCGCCCCCTTGCTGAAAGAGTTGCGTAAACAAGGGCTGAACATCAAAGGCCCCCTGCCCGCCGACACGATGTTTCACGCAGCGGCGCGCGCGCAATACGATGTGGCCGTTTGCATGTACCATGATCAGGCTCTCATCCCGATCAAGACGCTGGATTTTGACCGCGGCGTGAACATAACCCTGGGCCTGCCCTTTGTTCGGACATCACCAGACCATGGCACCGCATTTGACATTGCCGGGCAAAATCGCGCCAACCCATCAAGCCTGATCGAAGCCCTGAAACTGGCCGCGCAAATGGCCAGGGCGCGCCGAAAAGGCCGATAGCGCCAATGGCCGCGATAGATTCTCTCCCCCCCTTGCGACAGGTCATCTCTGACAATGGATTGACCGCGCGCAAATCGCTGGGTCAGAACTTTCTTCTGGATCTGAACCTGACCGCGAAAATCGCCCGGCAGGCCGGTGATCTGAGCCAGTGCGACGTGTTGGAAATCGGCCCCGGTCCGGGAGGCCTGACGCGTGGTCTGCTGGCTGAAGGGGCGCGCCGGGTACTGGCGGTTGAAAAGGATGCGCGCTGCCTGCCGGCGCTGGAAGCCGTAAAAGCCGCCTATCCGGGGCGATTGGAAATTCTGAATGGGGACGCGCTTGAACTGGATGTGGCCAGCCGGCTGGCCCCGCCCGTCAGGGTCGTGGCAAACCTGCCCTATAATATTGGCACCGAAATACTGGTGCGCTGGCTGACCCCCGGCAAGTGGCCGCCATTCTGGACTTCGCTGACTCTCATGTTTCAGAAAGAGGTGGCGCAACGGATTGTGGCACAGCCCGGCAGCAAATCTTATGGTCGGCTGGCCATCCTGGCACAATGGCGGGCGGATGTGCGTATTGTCATGTCTTTGCCGCCCGAGGCCTTTACCCCGCCGCCCAAAGTACATTCGTCTGTTGTCAATCTGACCGCCCTGGCCAAACCACGCTATCCGGCCAACCCGGAACTTTTGTCGCGGGTGGTTGCTTCGGCTTTTGGGCAACGGCGCAAAATGCTTCGTTCGTCTCTGCGCGCTCTGGCTCCGGACATCGAAGACAGGCTGCTATCCGCAGGAATTTCCCCGACCGATCGCGCCGAGCAGGTGCCTCTGGAAGCGTTCTGTGCCCTGTCCCGAACATTCGAGGAATAGCCGTGAATCCCGAATTGCTATTCGGCTGCCTCAGGCGCATCCGGCTTTTCAACCGGTGCATCCGTTGCCGATGGTTTTGGTTTGGCGTCCGCTTTGTCCGTATTCTTGTCTGACGGCTTGCTCCGTGCGCGCGGTTTGCGCGGCTGCCGCTTTGGGCGCGATTCCGGCGTGTCAACCAGCCCGCTGTCTTCCACAACCGGAGGAATATCCACAATATCGGGTTGCGGCACATGAGAAGGATCCGCATCTATTGCCGGAGCGTGTTGCGCCGCCTCAACCGGTGCGGTCTGATTGTCCCGCTGCTGACGCGCGTTTCGCTCGTTTTCACGCTCGCGCTGACGCTCTCGCTGCTGGGCCTCGTGCTGTTCACGCCGCGCTTCCATTTCACGCTGCGCTTCACTCAGCAGCCTTGTGTAATGCTCGGCGTGTTGTTGAAAATTCTCAGCCGCAACACGATCATTGGCCAATTGGGCATCACGCGCCAACTGGTTGTATTTTTCGATAATCTGGGCGGGCGTACCACGCACCTTTCCCTCGGGGCCGGAACTGTCAAACACCCGGTTTGTAATGTTTCCGACCGAGCGATTCCGGTTCGATTTATTACGCGAACGTGATTTCGATGATCTCATGGTTTTCTTTTTGATTTTCTTTTATTGTCAAAGGCCCGCGGGGCCCATTTCGGAGTGATTGATATTCAAGCAGCATTTACCTGCCCGGTGCCGTATCATTTGTACGGCGATGAAAAATTACCGGGTCGCTTCCTGTCCCTAGATCAATGCTTCAGGCTTACTTACGAGGGGGACATTGTGAAAATCCACCGCCCCGTACAAGACGAATAAACACGTGCCAGCGGTCAAAACAAGAGGAAATCTTCAGGAAACACCGATTTCGTTGCAATTTTGCCGAGCCAGCGCGGGAAAATCAACAAAACATTACATAAGACGCCCCTGCACGACTCTGTCTCGCCCGTCCAGATCCTTTACAATTCTTACATCGTCAAAACCAGCGCCGCGAAAAAGGCCGGATACGCGAATGGCTTGCCTTGGCCCGGTTTCAACCAGCAATCTGCCACCCCGGTGCAGAAAAGAAACAGCTTTTGCAACGATTTCCCGGTAGGCCTTCAACCCGTCCGGACCCGGTGTCAGGGCCATATGGGGCTCCCACTCAAACACGTCTTTCGCCAGAGCGGGCATTTCCGCTTGTGCTATATACGGTGGGTTGGAAACAATCAGGTCAAATCGCCCCTTAATGTTGGAAAACCAGTCGGATTGAATGAATTCGGCTCTGCCGATGCCGAGTCTTTCGGCGTTCCTGCGCGCAACCTCCAAAGCTGATTCGCTCAGATCCGAGCCGATTCCGCTGGCCGCATGGCGTTCAGACAGAAGGCTGAGCAAAATGCATCCCGAGCCTGTGCCCAAATCCAGAACGGTCCGGAAAGCGCCTTCAAGCGCCGTGGCAACCAATGTTTCTGTTTCCGGTCTTGGATCCAGAACCGCCGGTGTCACGCAAAACCTGTGACCAAAGAATGCCCGCTCGCCGGTAATCTGCGCCACGGGTTGATGGGCAGAGCGCGCCGCCAGCATGCTGTCCAGTCTGGCCTGGGCATCTGGCGGCATTGGTTCTGGCTGCATCAATGTCAGGCGGCTGCGCTCCACATTCAGAGCATGAGCCATCAGGATTCGGGCATCCCTTGCCGGGTCCGCTATTCCGGCCTGTTTCAGATGCCGCGAGGCGTCGGCAAGGGCCTGCGCAACCGAACGGGGCGGTTTCACGATTCCATCTCGGCCAGTTTTCTTGCCTGATCATCGGCAATCAGCGCATCGATCAACTCATCCAGATCACCCTGCATCACCTGGTCAAGTTTATAAAGTGTCAGATTGATCCGATGGTCGGAAACGCGCCCCTGTGGAAAATTATAGGTTCGGATGCGCTCGCTCCGATCCCCCGAGCCGACCTGACTTTTCCGGTCGGCAGAGCGCGCATCGTCAACCCGCTGGCGCTCCAGATCATAAAGACGCGCTTTCAGAACACCCATGGCAATATCGCGGTTGCGGTGCTGTGATTTTTCCGAACTGGTCACCATGATGCCCGTTGGGATATGCGTTATCCGAACGGCCGAATCCGTTGTATTCACGTGCTGCCCGCCAGCCCCTGATGCGCGCATCGTATCAATCCGCAGATCGTTCGGGTCAATCTGAATATCGACATCCTCAGCCTCGGGCAGAACGGCCACGGTTGCCGCCGACGTATGAATGCGCCCGCCTGATTCCGTGGTTGGCACGCGCTGAACCCTGTGCACACCGCTTTCAAATTTCAGGCGCTCAAAAACGCCCTGCCCTTTGACATGCGCAACCACCTCCTTGATGCCGCCCAACTCTGTGCTGCTTTCTGTCAGTATCTCGAATTTCCAGCCGCGGTTTTCGGCGTAACGCTGATACATGCGTAAAAGATCACCGGCAAATAACGCCGCTTCTTCGCCACCGGTTCCCGGGCGGATTTCAACCATTGCCGGGCGGGCATCGGCCTTGTCCTTTGGCAACAATGCCAGTTGCAGGGCTTTTTCCACCTCGGGCAAACGCGCACGCAGCACCGGCAACTCTTCTTCAGCCAGTTCTTTCATGTCCGGATCGCTCAGCATTTCCTCTGCCTCGCTGATATCCTGCATCAATCGCTGATAGGCATGGATCTGCTCGACAACAGGTTTCAATTCCGAATACTCGCGTGCCAGGGGGACGATATCCTGCCCGGCATTGCCCTCGGCCATACTGGCCTCAAGAAACTGATAGCGTTGGCTGATCTGGCGGAGTTTTTCTAACGGTACCATGCCGCTGTCTTGCCCGCCGGGCAGGATTTGGTCAAGAGGCCGGATTATGCTAAAGTGACCAGCATGAGAATTCTGACACTCATACTCATGCTGATTGCGCAACCGCTGTGGGCAGATGTCATCGGCCCCGGGGGGAAAGTCATCGACTGTTTTTGCACGGACAGTTCCGGGGGCCGCGTTGAGCTTGGCCAGCAGATTTGCCTTTATGTCGATGGCCGGGCTTTCATGGCGAAATGCGACATGTCTTTGAATGTACCCATTTGGCGTGACACAGGCGCCGGATGTGTATCATCCTCACTGACGCCCCGCCTCCAAAGTTCGCAGCCATCCAGTAACACGTTCTCGGTTGACCCCAAAATCTGAGCGGCCATAGCGCAAACGAGCATAGATCTGAAATCGGCTTCCGTCCCCTTCGGGAGCGACACGGATCGTTGTGTAGTCAGGAAAACCAAATACCAGACTTCGGGTAACATAGGTTGCCATGCCTTCCGACGGCATGCCGGCAATCAGCTTTGTGCGTGGCGTTTGCAAAATAACCGAATGCAGCCGTTGCAACAGTTTCTCCGGTGGCAATTCCGAGTTTTCCTCCAGCAGATAACCTCCGGGCAGTGTTACCGGGCTTCCCGGCACAGCACCGGCCGGCGGGGTAGTATGCAAAGCGAGTATGTCGTCAGGCGCCAAACGAATGTAGACCAGACCGGAAACACCGATCAGAAGCACCAGCACAAGGGTGTTGGTGACAAACTTGCGGATCATCCCCTTGCCCTCTTGTTCCAGGCCCAGAGGCACATCAGTTCGGTCGCCACATGCGCCCCCGCAATGGCCGTGGCGCCCGATGTATCATAGGGCGGGGAAACCTCGACCACATCACCACCAACCATATTGATCCCCGCCAGATCACGCAGGATGATGGACGCCTGCGCACTGCTCAGCCCGCCCCAGACGGGGGTGCCTGTTCCGGGCGCAAAGGCCGGGTCCAGACAGTCGATATCAAAGGTCAGGTATGTCCGGTAATCCCCTAATATTGCTTTGATTTTCTGCGCTGTGGCTTGCGGCCCTATGCTGTGCACCTCGCGCGCATCAATAATGTTCAC
>JALSRG010000046.1 GCA_026984915.1 Marinosulfonomonas sp.
CCCGGCTCGATCGCATTGGCATAGACAATCCCGGCCAGACATTCGGCCATCGCCTGCACCACTGCGCCGGCGATCGGGGCCGGGGCGGTGGCTCCGGCCTGTCCCGCGGACAAGAGCAGGACCGGAATGCCGGCGCGAATGCAGCTCTCCATCGACTGACAGCTTTCGGTGGCAAATTTCATCGGTGGCACCACAAAACAGTTTGAGACGGAAATGAAGGGGCGCTCACGCCATTTTCCTTCCCCCCCGGCGATCAGATGCAGCAGTTCGATCCCGCCCTTGACATGGGCCGGATCCGAGAACGATGTTCCGACATGCTTGCTGGTGCCGCTGCAACAGGCATAAATCGTATTCATGTCCATTTCGAAATTATCCGTGATGTCGCGCGCCACCATGGGGCGCTGAAAGAAATGGATATGCTCAAGCTGATCGGCGATGCGGGCCGCATCATGCAGATCCTGCAGGGTGGAATCGCGGTAGGTCCGACGGATAGGGTCGACCACATGCACCGCGGCCCCGGCGGTGCCATAATGAACCCGTTTGCCACCAACCCGCATGTCGTGTTTCGGGTCGCGGCCAAACAGGGTGATTTCGCTGGCGGCTTTTGTCAGCATGTCTTCGACCAGCGCGCGGGGAAAGCGAAGCCGCCCGTCCTCGCCCAGTTGCGCGCCGGCGCGGGTCATGATGCCAACACCGCTTTCCGGCGCATCCGCAAGACCAATGATCTCAAGCACATCCAGTGCGGCCCTGTGAATACGCTGTATTTCCGGTTCGCTCAGAGGGCAGAACCGGCCGCCTTCCATGCCGGGGCGAACCGGGCGTTCTTCACGTTTCAAGGGGGCGGCACGGCGGGCACGGCGGGCAGCGCGGCCCCCAGAGCGACGGGTCTCGGTGGGTTTCATGGCAATTCTCGGGTTTTGGAAATGTTCAGGGCACAGACGTTTTACGCCTGCGGGCGTCCGCGGGCCGCCCGACCGCGCCGCGCCCCCGTATGGCGCAACACCAGATTGATCTTCCAGTTCAGACTATGCATTCAGTCTCCTGTCCCCCCAGCCTGGGGCCGGCGGGGCAGCCGAGTCTGGCCTGTTTGCGTCACATGGTCGTTTTTGGACCTGGGGTCTGCGCCCCGGCTATCCCGCTGAATGCTGCGCGGTTGGCGGGGGCGGCGGAAATATCCGGCGCTTTACGGTCACCCATTGGCGATGTCATTGCCGGGCAGCACGAAACGCGGCGGCGCAAATCCATGAAGAGCTTGCCGGATGAAACCGGTGTTGGCTCATTTCGCCCCGCCGGTCAGCTCCCGCAATACCGCGGGCACCATCATGACATCCTCGCGCGTGCAGTCGAACTGCCCGACCTGCATGCGGATGACGAATTTGCCCTGATGCCGGGTCTGGGTCAGATAGATACGCCCGTCATCATTGATCCGTTTCAGCAGGTCTTCGGTGGCGCGGTCGCTGTCATCATAGCGAAAGGTGAACAGCGACAGGGCCGGAGGCGTCGTGATGGCAAAGCCGGGCAGGCGGGCGATTTCGTCATGTGCCTCCCCGGCCCAGCGAACATGGTTACGTATGCGCCGGCGCAGCCCTTCCAGCCCGTAGGCGCGCAGGGTGAACCACAGTTTCAGCGCGCGGAAACGCCGCCCCAGCGGTACGGTCCATTCGTTGTAATTGGTGATTTCATCCTGCCCCAGCGTGTTCAGATACTCCGGTCGCAGCCCCAGCGTGTTGATCTGCGGCGCAGGGTCGCGCAGGAACTGCACGGCGCAGTCAAACTGTGCCCCCAGCCATTTATGCGGGTTGAAAACGATACTGTCGGCGCCCGCTGCCCCCTCCCACAGGGGGCGGAATTCGGGGCAGATCATTGCCGATCCGGCCCAGGCCGCATCCACGTGACTATAGAGATCGTGGGCTTTCGCCACTTCCAGGGTCGGCCCGATATCATCAAAGGCACCGATCGAGGTGCCGCCGGTGCAGGCAATGACCCCGGCGGGCAAGAAACCGGCGGATCTGTCGGCGCAAATGATGGCGTTCAGCGCCCTGGTATCCATGGCATGGCTGGCAACTGTGGGAACCTTGACCAGATTGTCCTGCCCGATTCCGGCGATGCGCACCGCCTTGTCGATGCTCGAATGGGTTTCAGCCGAGGCATAGATCCGCAGGCGGGGCAGCGCCGCAAGCCCTTGCGTATTGCCGCGCCAGGCCAGGGCGCGTTCGCGCATGGTCAGAACGGCGCAGAGCGTGGCGGTGGTGGCGCTGTCATGAATGGTGCCGGTGAACGCCGCGGGCAGGCCCATGGCATCGCGCAGCCAGTTGATCATCACCGCTTCGATTTCATTGGCGGCAGGCGCGGTTTGCCACAGCATCGCTTGCCCCGCAATCGCATTGGCCAGTTGCTCTGCCAGCATCGAGGCGGGCGCGGCATTGGCCGGGAAATAGGCAAAGAAACGCGGGTGCTGCCAGTGGGTGGTCGCGCCGGGGACGATGCTTTCAAAATCGGCAAAGATTGCGTCCATCGGCTCGGGCTGCTCTGGTGCTGTCGGCGGCAGTCTGGCAGCGATTTCACCAGGTGACGTGCGTGCACGCACAGGGCGTTTGCGCAGGCTGGCATGGTAATCCCGCGCCCAATCCGCCGCGCGTTTGGACCAATGGTTCAGGTCGTCATGATTCATGTTTGTCTCATCCCAGTCATTGGCGCGGAACTCCTATGGTGAACCATGTGCAGCGAAGACAGGATTTGTAAATACGCTTGCGGCTGACAAGGGCAACGGTATCGCGTCTTTCGACCGTGACCCGGCCACCGCAACGGGGGCGGTTTCTGGCGGTTTGGGCTTGGTTTTCGTGTTGCCGCTGGTTGCTCTGGTGCGGTCCGCACGCGCCATGCCCTTTTGCCAGGCCGATAATCTGGCCCTGTCCGGC
>JALSRG010000047.1 GCA_026984915.1 Marinosulfonomonas sp.
GATATTTCCGCCGCCACTTTGGCCGCCACAGCCACCTTTTCGGCGTCATTCACCGTGGCCGGATAGCCGATGTTATAGGTCAGCGAGACCTCGACATCATAAGCCGCCGCCACCCCCTCGCAGATCGCCTTCAGGCGCTTTTGCACCATCGCCTGTACATCCTTTTCAAAGGTGCGCACCGTGCCGCCGACAAAGGCCACCTCGGGGATGATATTATCCGCACTGCCGGTGTGGATTTGCGTCACCGACACCACCAGTTCCTTGCGCGTGTCCAGATTGCGGCTGACGATGGTCTGGATCGCGCTCGCCACCGCCACGGCCGCCACCACCGGATCGCGGCTGTCCTGCGGATAGGCGCCATGCCCGCCCAAGCCTTTGATATTGATTTCAAAATCATCCACCGCCGCCATGATCGGCCCCGGCGTGGTGGAAAACTGCCCGACCGGCAGCTCGGGGATATTGTGCAGGGCGTAAACCTCGCCAATGGCGAATTTTTCCATGATCCCCTCGTCACACATCACCTCGCCACCCCCGCCGCCTTCTTCGGCGGGCTGGAAAATCAGCGCCACGCGGCCGGAAAAATTGCGCGTTTCAGCCAAATAGCGCGCCGCGCCCAGCAGCATCGTGGTGTGCCCGTCATGGCCACAGGCGTGCATCCGGCCATCGACCTTCGAGGCATAGTCCAGCCCGGTTTCCTCGGGCATCGGCAGCGCGTCCATATCCGCCCGCAGGCCAATCGTCGGGCCATCGCCCTGCCCGTTGATGATCGCCACAAGACCCGTGGTTGCAATCCCCTCGTGGATTTCATCCACCCCGAATTCGCGCAGCCGCTCGGCCACAAAGCGTGCCGTTTCATGACATTCGAACCCCAGTTCCGGGTTTTCATGCAGATGCCGCCGCCATGCCTGCATATCCCTGGTAAACTCCGCGATCCGGTTGATGATGGGCATTGCTGGACTCCTTGGCGATCCTCGTGTGTAACTGACGCACAGTTTCCCCAGATTTGGCAACAGCGCAATGAAAAACGATGACCTGATCCACAACCCCGACGGCGGCCTGCCCCGCCTGCTGGAAATCATGCGCCGGCTGAGGGATCCCGAAACCGGCTGCCCGTGGGATATCGAACAGGATTTCGCCTCTATCGCCCCCTATACGATTGAGGAAGCCTATGAAGTGGCCGACGCAATCGAGCGCGACAACATGCAGGATCTTGAGGAAGAACTGGGCGATCTGCTGCTACAGGTCGTCTATCACACCGCGATGGGCGAAGAGGCGGGGCATTTCACCTTTGAAACCGTCACCCGCGCCATTGCCGACAAAATGGTTGCCCGCCATCCGCATGTGTTCGGCGATGAAAGCCGCGATAAATCCGCCGAACAGCAAACCGCCGATTGGGAGGTCATAAAATCGGCTGAGCGCAGCAGAAAGGCACAACAGGGGGTTCTTGAGGGGGTGGCCAAAAACCTCCCGGCACTTTTGCGCGCCGAAAAGCTGCAAAAACGCGCGGCGCGTGTGGGGTTTGACTGGAATGATCCACAGGCCGTGCTGGAAAAGCTGGCCGAAGAATCGGCTGAACTGGTTGAGGCGAAAGAGCGATTGACCCAATCCGAAGTCGAAGAGGAGATGGGGGATCTGTTGTTTGTATTGGCCAATCTGGCCCGGCATCTCAAGGTGGATCCCGAGCAGGCCCTGCGCCGGACGAACTCAAAATTTGAAAGGCGTTTCAATGAAATAGAAAAGCATCTTCGAGCATCGGGAAAAACATTTGAAGAGACGTCCCTGGATGAGATGGACGCCATCTGGAATGCGGTGAAGACTGAGGAAGGATAAACATAGCTTAATTGTCACCTATTGACCTGAGTATTTTTGTCAGGTTAAGTATGTCAAAGACAACACAGGAGACATCCATGCATTTTCGCCCTGCCCTAATAGCTTGTCTGGCTTTCGCCGCACCCGCCTTTTCGGCTGAAGTCAACATCTATTCATCGCGCCAACCTGAACTGATTGCGCCACTTCTCGAGGCCTTTAGCGCCGAGACCGGAATCACGACAAATATTGCCTTTCTGAAAAAAGGCCTGATTGAAAAACTGAAGGCCGAAGGCGACCGAACCCCGGCGGATGTGATACTGACCGTCGATTTTGCCAGATTGAATGCGCTGGTCGAGGCTGGCCTGACGCAACCTGTAAACTCGCAAACACTTACGGCAAACATACCCGGTATTTACCGGGATCCGGATGCGCACTGGTTCGGCCTGACGACGCGGGCCCGTGTGGTTTATGCCTCGAAAGAACGGGTAAGGCCCGGCGAGGTGACAACCTACGAAGAGCTGGCGGACCCGAAATGGAAAGGCCGGATCTGCACGCGTTCAGGGCTGCACGCCTATAATGTCGCCCTGACTGCGGCCTATCTGTTTCACCACGGCGAAAGTGACACCAAGGAATGGCTGACCGGGCTGAAGGCAAACCTTGCGCGCAAGCCCCAGGGCAACGACCGGGCCCAGGTCAAGGCCGTCTGGGCCGGGGAATGTGATATCGCCATCGGCAATACCTACTATCTTGGCAAAATGCTGGCCAATCCCGAGCAAAAGCCCTGGGCGGATGCGGTGAATGTGGTTTTCCCGGTCTTTGAAGGCGGCGGCACACATGTGAATGTATCCGGAATGGCCATGACAAAAAATGCACCTCACAGGGACGCGGCGCTGAAACTGATGGAGTTCCTGTCTTCGCCCAAAGCACAACAGATCTATGCAAAAGTGAACTTTGAGTACCCTGTTGCCCCGGGCACAAGCCCGGACCCGCTGGTCGCATCATGGGGCAGCTTTACCCCGGACAACGCCAATCTCAGGGCCTTGGCCAAATTGCGCCCCCTGGCCGTCAAAGTCATCGAAGAAGTGGATTTCGACGGCTGAAACCCGACAATGGCAATGGGCTTCTGACGCGGTGCAGCGCATCGCGTCAGTGTTTCGTTTGAATGACCGTCGTTGTTTGCAATTGCTTAATCAAAACATCATAGCACTGGACAACCAGGGCTCGGCTTGCCAGTCTCACCTCTCCGTTCCTCAGTTCAGGCAGAAGAAATGTCCAACTCTCCCCGAAAAATCATCATTGACACCGACCCCGGCCAAGACGACGCGGTGGCCATACTCCTGGCATTTGCCAGCCCCGAGGATGTTGATGTGCTGGGAATAACCGCCGTTGCCGGCAATGTGCCATTGCCGCTGACCTCAAGAAACGCAAGGATGGTGTGCGAACTGGCCGGGCGGACGGATGCAAAAGTATTTGCAGGCTGTGATGCACCGCTTGTCCGCCGCTTGATCACCGCAGAGCACGTGCACGGAAAAAGCGGGCTTGACGGCCCTGATCTGCCCGAGCCAACGATGCCCCTGCAGGATCAGCACGGGGTCGATTTCATCATCGACACCTTGCGCGAGCAACCGGCGGGCAGTGTAACGCTTTGCCCGTTGGGCCCATTGACCAATATTGCAACCGCCTTTGATCGGGCGCCTGACATCATTGACAGAGTGCAGGAAGTCATACTGATGGGCGGGGCATATTTTGAGGTTGGCAATGTCACGCCCACCGCCGAATTCAACATTTACGTTGACCCGGAAGCCGCTGAAATCGTTTTCAAATCTGGCGTAAAGATTACTGTCATTCCCCTGGACGTTACCCATAAGGCCCTGGTGACCAAGGCAAGAAATTCCGCTTTTCGTGCCCTTGGAACCCACGTCGGGGAGGCTGTCTCTGACATGACGGATTTCTTTGAGCGTTTCGACCGTGAAAAATACGGCTCTGAAGGGGCGCCATTACATGATCCATGTGTCATCGGCTATCTGATCGCCCCGCGCCTGTTTACCGGCCGGCACATAAACGTGGAAATCGAAACACAGTCAAAGCTCACCTTGGGAATGACCGTTGCTGACTGGTGGCGGGTTACGAGCCGCGAACCCAATGCGCTGTTCATCAATGATCTGGATGCGGATCGGTTTTTCACCCTTCTGACGGAACGCTTGTCGCGGTTGTAATTCCGGCAGGCATTCCGAATTTTGCAATTCCATGCCGATGCGGCAAAC
>JALSRG010000048.1 GCA_026984915.1 Marinosulfonomonas sp.
CTGATCCTCTAACCGGAAGAATCCAATGCTTCATCGAATGCCGAACTTATGAGCGCAGCCCTGCACCTGGCGCGCCCGGATGATCTTGAGCGCCTGAAACCGCTTGTTGCTGCCTTTCATGCACATGCCGGAATAGAGCAATCTGACACAGATCGCACTGCCGCCCTGAAACCTTTGCTGGAAGGATCGCCACATGGCGCCATCTACCTGATCGGGCCGCGCCGCGGGCCGGTCGGCTATATTATCGTATGTTTTGGCTATTCTGTCGAAATGGGCGGAATCGACGGATTCATCAACGAGTTTTATATCCGCAAAGCCGTCCGCGGGCGTGGCATGGGGGCAGAAGTGTTACGAACCCTCTTGCCGTTGCTGGCCGAATACGGCGTAAGGGCCATTCGCCTTGAGGTCGACGACAACAACACAAGCGCAAAAACCCTGTATGCGCGGCTGGGGTTCAAGGCGCGAAAAAACTGTCATTTGATGACACGAAAACTGGTATGATCGTCAGCATGTTTTCCTTTGAGAATACCTATGCCCGCCTGCCCGACCGAATGTTTGCGCGCATTGCCACGCATCCGGTGCAAGACCCTCAACTGGTGGTGCTGAATGAAACGCTTGCCCGGGATCTTGGGCTGGAACCCGAACGGCTGCGCAGCCCGGACGGGGTTGCCGTGCTGTCGGGCAGTGCCGTGCCTGCCGGCGCCGAGCCACTGGCGCAGGCCTATGCCGGCCACCAGTTCGGCGGCTGGGTGCCACAGCTCGGTGATGGCAGGGCCATGTTGCTTGGCGAAATACGTGACCCTGAAGGCGGATACTGGGAAATACAGCTCAAAGGCTCGGGCCCGACGCCGTTTTCGCGCCAGGGCGACGGGCGCGCCGCCCTTGGCCCGGTATTGCGGGAATACATCCTCAGCGAAGCCATGCATGCATTGGGCATCCCGACAACACGCGCCCTTGCAGCCGTGACAACCGGCCAGAAAGTGTTGCGTGAAACCGCCCTGCCCGGTGCGGTGCTCACCCGCGTGGCCCCAAGCCATCTGCGGGTGGGAACGTTTCAGTTTTTTGCCGCCCGTGGTGATACCGAGGCGCTTGGCCTGCTCGTTGACTACACGATCGCCCGCCACTACCCCGGCATCGACACCGCATTTGCGCTATTGCAGGCCGTTGTTGCCGCGCAGGCCAAACTGATCGCCCAATGGATGGCGGTCGGCTTTATTCATGGCGTGATGAACACCGATAATACGCATCTGGGCGGACTGACGATCGACTACGGCCCCTGTGCCTTCCTCGATCAGTACATTCCCGGCAAGGTGTACAGTTCTATCGACCGAATGGGGCGCTATGCCTATGACCGGCAGCCGCAGGTCATCGTCTGGAATCTGGCACAGTTTGCCACCTGCCTCATTCCGCTTATCGATGACGACAGCGACAAGGCCGTGGCAAAAGCAACGGGTGCTGTACATGAGTTCGCTGCGCTTTTCAGCCGGGAATGGCTAAGGGTTTTCCGCACCAAACTCGGGTTGCAGAAAGCGGAAGATGACGACCCGGCCCTCATTGCCGGGCTGCTGGCCCTGATGGAAAACGAAGGTGCTGATTTCACCAATGTTTTCCAAGCGCTGGCCCGGGGGAATGCACGCGATCAGTTTTTGGACCGCCCGGCTTATGACAGGTGGCATGCCGACTGGCAGAACCGGCAGGGCCTGGAAACAACCAGTCCGTCCAGCCGACGGAAATTGATGCAGGCCGCATCACCGGTCGTCATTGCCCGCAATCACCGGGTCGAGCAGGCGATTGCTGCGGCATATACCGGCGATTTCGCCCCCTTTCACCGGCTGAACAAAGCCCTGGCCCAACCTTTTGACAACAAGCCGGAATTTGCCGACCTGACACATCCGCCAACAGATGAAGAAGAGGTTCACCGCACTTTTTGTGGCACCTGAGCCACCAACACAGCGCACTTCATGACGCCCGTTTCCAGATCAGACACACCATGTTAAAGCAGGCACAACAAACAGGAAAACCGTTATGACCCTTATGCAGATTGCCTCGCTTCTGATTGTACTGGCGGGGGCCTTTGGCGCCATCAACTATCTGTTTCTGAAACTGCCGGGGGCGATCGGCATTCTTGTCGTGGCCCTGGCCGCCTCGTTGACCGTCATGGGGCTGGATGCACTGTTGCCCGGCATGGCCGTAACGGCCCATATCAGCAGCGTCGTCAAAGAATTCGAGTTTTCCGATGCATTGCTGGAAGGCATGCTGGGCTTGCTGCTGTTTGCCGGCTCGATGCATGTAAAGCTGTCGGACTTGCGCGGCGAATGGCCGGTTGTTCTACTTATGGCAACGCTGGGGGTGGGGCTTTCTGCGGCTGTGGTCGGCCTCGGGTTCTCATGGATCACCGGCATGCCGCTGCTGATCGCCCTGGTTTTTGGCGCTCTGATTTCCCCGACAGACCCCGTCGCGGTCCTGGGGGTCTTGCGCGATGCAAGCCTGCCCAAAACGCTTGAGACAAAAATTGCCGGCGAAAGCCTGTTCAATGACGGTGTCGGCTATGTCGTCTATCTGGTACTCGTCGGACTGGCTTTCCCGGCTGTCAGCGGCCATGGCGCAGGTGCGGGCGAAGCTTCGCAGTTCGAGATCGCATCCAGGCTGTTCATACAGGAGGCCTTGGGCGGCGCCCTGTTGGGGGCCGTTCTTGGCTGGATGACATTTGAGGTCATGCGCCGGATAGATGATTATCCGCTGGAAGTCCTGATAACCCTGGGGCTGGCCTTTGGCGGTTATCAGTTGGCCGTGGCCATACATGTCTCAGGCCCGATCATGGCGGTTGTGGCCGGTTTGTTCATCGGCGATCTGGGCATGAAATACGCCATGTGCGAGGAGACCCGCAAATATGTGGCTGCCTTCTGGATAATGATTGACGAAATTCTGAACGCCGTCCTGTTTCTCATGATTGGCGTCGAAGTTTTTGCGATTGCTTTTTCCATGACGGCGATAAAAGCCGGGCTGTTGGCAATAGGGTTGGCGCTGCTGGCCCGGCTGGTTGCGGTGGCCGTGCCGGTCTTTCTGCTGCGCCCGTTCCGCCGGTTTTCACGCGGTGTCATTCCGATCATGACGTGGGGCGGGCTGAAAGGCGGCATTTCTGTCGCCCTGGCGCTGGGCCTGCCCGATGGTGAATGGAAACCCATCATCCTGACCGCCACCTATGTCGTGGTGGTCTTCTCGATCATCATTCAGGGGCTGACGGTGGGCAAACTGGCCACAAGGCTGGGCCGGGAGCCCGAACTGATGTGACAGGGCGCCGGGCGTGCGCCTGGCTCTTTCAAATTCCGGGGTGGCAGACCGCCTGTTCCCGATCTGAAATTTTTCCCCTAACAGCTTTGGCCGGAAATGTGCCATTATCCAACCGATGTTTGTAGAGCTTTTAGGGGGATACCATGAGTCTCATGAAAACACTGGCCAAAGTGGCCATTGGCGTTGCCATCGCAAAAGGCGTTGGAGCAATGGCCAGCAAAGGGCGCGCATCCAGCGGTGGCGGCGGGCTGTTGGGCCAGTTGGGCGGCCAATCCGGATCGGGCAGTGGCGGCGGGCTTGAGGACATGCTCGGCTCGGTACTGGGGGGGCGCAGCACCCAAAGCGGCAGCAGTGGCAGTGCGGGCGGCCTTGGCGGCTTGCTTGAGGGGCTCAGCCAGTCAAGCACGCCCTCGGGTGGCGCCACAGCGGCCCGATCGCAAGGCGGGCTTGACGACCTTCTGGGCGGGCTGGCCGGCCAGGCAGGTGGTGCCGATGGCGGCTTGATGGGCGCTCTTGGCGGCCTGTTGGGGGGCGCTGGTGCCGGCGGAGCCCTTGGTGGGTTGATGGGGCAAAAGGACGCCGCCCCCATTGAAAGCAACAAGAACAAGAAATCCGCGTCTCACAGCAAAAACAGCAAAAACAGTTTTGCCGAACAACTGAACCGCTCACTCGCGGGAGAGGAGCCAGAGCCGACACCACAGCAGGAAGTGGCGGCGGGGCTGATGCTTCGCGCGATGATCCAGGCGGCAAAATGTGATGGCCGCATTGATGATGCCGAGCGGCAAAAACTGCTGGGCAAACTCGGAGATGTTTCAGCGGCAGAACGCGATTTCGTCAATGCCGAGCTGGCGGCACCAATTGATATTCAGGGGCTGGCCCGGCAGGTTCCAAAGGGGCTGGAGCCGCAGGTTTATGCCATGTCGGTGATGGGCATTGATCTGGACAGCCAGGCCGAGGCGCAATATCTGAACGATTTCGCGCAGGCGCTTGGGCTTGGCAAGGCTGATGTCAACAACATCCACGCGCAACTGGGTGTGCCGGCCCTTTACGCCTGACATGGCCTGACAACAGAACCTGACAACAGATCGAAAAACCGCCCGCCAGTCATGCGGGCGGTCTTTTTGTTCCGCTGAATGCCACAAAAAGCAGTGGAGACTTTTCTGATCATCGCTTAAACACGGTCCTGAACAACAGGACATGCCATGACGGAAACCATCATCGCCAGATGCGAACGATCAGGCCTTCGGTTGACAGACCAAAGGCGGGTGATCGCTGCGGTTTTGCAAGAGGCCGTGGATCACCCGGATGTCGAGGAATTGTATACACGCGCCAGCAGCATTGATCCGCGCATCTCGATTGCCACAGTTTACCGGACAGTCAAACTGTTCGAAGAGGCCGGAATCCTCGAAAAACACGAATTCGGTGACGGGCGTGCGCGCTATGAGAGCGCGGATCGCGATCATCACGATCACCTGATCGACATGAACTCGGGCGAAGTCATCGAATTTTGCGACCCGGAAATAGAGGCCTTGCAGGAAAAGATCGCGAAAAAGCTGGGGTACGAGTTGAAAGGACACCGGCTTGAGCTATACGGCGTACCGATCCGCAAGTGACTGATCCCCACCCGAAAGACAATCTGCGCGGCATTGCCCTGATGATCGCAGCAATGGCCGGGTTCGCCCTGACCGACAGCTTTGTAAAAGCCGCGTCGCGGGACATTCCCATCGGGCAGATACTGGCAATCTCCGGCGTGATTGGCGGCCTGGTTTTTGCCATGATGACCCGCGCACAGGGCCATGCGGTTTTCAGCCGCGAGATTTTGACCTGGCCGGTCATCCTGCGCAACGGCAGTGAAATTCTCGGCACAATCTGTTACGTCAAGGCATTGTCGCTGATTGATCTTTCCACCGCCTCTGCCATTTTGCAGGCGACTCCTCTTGCGGTCACTTTCGGTGCTGTTCTGCTGCTGGGGGAACGCGTGCATTGGCGCCGCTGGAGCGCCATTGCCATCGGGTTTGCCGGTGTGCTGATCATCCTGCGTCCGGGCGCAAGCAGCTTTGACCCCGACACGCTTTGGGCGTTTTTCGGCATGCTGGCGCTGGCCATGCGCGATCTGGCGACTCGGCTGGTGCCGAGTTCCATGCCGACCCTGCGCATCTCCACCTATGGCATGACGATGCTGCTGCCCGCCGGGCTGATCATGCTGGCGTTTGATCAGGGACCGCGCGCCATGAACCTGCTCAACTGGTTCCAGACGTTCGGGTTTGTCGGGCTGGGCATTACCGGTTACTGGGCGATCACCGCAGCCATGCGTGTCGGGGACATTTCCATCGTCGCCCCGTTTCGCTACTCCCGCATATTGTTTGCGCTGCTTGTCGGCATTACGGTTTTTGGGGAACGCCCCGATTTCTGGACGATTTTCGGGGCGACCCTGACCATTGCCGCGGGTATTTATTCCTTTATGCGCCAGCGGCGGGCCGCATCTCCCCTTTCCTCCGAAGCCCAAGCGCAGTAAGTATTGCCCAATCCATACATATCATCTGACAGGATATTTCCCATGAGCACTATCATCGACGTATTCGCCCGCGAAATTCTCGACAGCCGGGGCAACCCGACAGTCGAAGTGGATGTTCTGCTGGACGACGGCACAATGGGCCGCGCGGCAGTGCCTTCGGGCGCATCAACCGGCGCCTATGAAGCCGTGGAAAAGCGGGATGGCGACCCAAAGCGCTATGGCGGCAAGGGGGTGCTTGAGGCCTGTGCGGCGGTGAACGGTGAGATTGCCGAAGCGATTGTCGGCATGGATTCCACGGAACAGGAAGAACTGGACGCCGTGATGATCGAACTGGACGGCACCGAAAACAAGAGCCGGCTGGGCGCAAATGCCATTCTGGGTGTATCGCTGGCGACGGCCAGAGCGGCGGCCGATTTTACCGCGCAGCCCCTTTATCGCTATGTCGGTGGCACATCCGCGCATATCCTGCCGGTGCCGATGATGAATATCATCAACGGCGGGGAACACGCCGACAACCCGATTGACGTACAGGAATTCATGATCATGCCAGTGGCCGCCCCCACCGTGCGCGAGGCCATCCGCTGGGGGGCCGAAGTTTTTCACACCTTGAAAAAAGAGCTGTCGGCAGCGGGTTTCAACACTTCCGTCGGTGATGAAGGAGGGTTTGCACCGGCCCTCAGTTCAACCCGAGAAGCACTTGATTTCATCCTGAAGGCCATCGAAAAAGCCGGATATATGCCGGGCGAGGATATTTTTCTCGCGCTCGATTGCGCCGCCTCGGAATATTACAAAGATGGCAAATACGAGTTGAAGGGCGAAGGCCTCAGCCTGAATGCCGCCGAAAATGTTGCCTATCTCGAAGGGTTGGTGAATGACTATCCGATCATCAGCATCGAGGATGGTTGCGACGAAGATGACTGGGACGGCTGGAAACTGATGACCGATGTATTGGGACCGCGCATCCAACTGGTTGGCGATGACGTTTTTGTCACCAACCCCGTGCGTCTGCAAAAGGGTATTGATCTGGGATGCGCCAATTCTCTTCTGGTCAAGGTCAACCAGATCGGCACCCTGAGCGAAACGCTCAGGGCCGTCAGAATGGCGCATCGCGCAAGCTATACCTGTGTGTTCTCGCACCGGTCCGGCGAAACCGAGGACACAACGCTTGCCGATCTGGCGGTTGCAACCAACTGCGGGCAGATCAAAACCGGGTCGCTGTCGCGAACCGACCGGCTCGCCAAATACAACCAATTGATGCGTATCGAGGAAATGCTGGGTGAATCGGCGCAATACGCCGGAAAAAGCATCCTGAAATAAGCCGAGATCCCAGACCGGCGTGCTGGCACTGGTGGCAAAACGGCAGGGCCGTGATCGACACCGACGCGGCAACAGGTATCGTTGCGGGCTGACAAATCAACCCGTTTCTTCTCTGCCGGTCACGAGACCGGCAGGTGTTCATCCGGACCGCATTGACCGGCCTTGCCCGACGTCGGGCGTTATTCCGGCCAAACATTCTTCTGCAGAGTAAAAGCCTCCATGTTTTCCGGCCTGATGCCGGCGCAACCGCAGGGGCCCTTTTCCGGATTGCAGGCGCAATCCGGCTGATTGGCCGGCGGTCTCCTTTCCAAGGCTTGCCATCATGCCGGATTAACGCAATATTCACGCAGTTTTTATTCCATCAGGTCCATTTGAAATGTTGCGCAAGCTTATTATCGTTCTGGTATTGGCCGTATCGGCCTGCGACGTACCTTCCCCGGCCGCAAAGATCACACCAGAAAAAATTCCGCTTTCCGCCAACCCCTGCGAAGGCCGGGCAAAGGGAAAATGCACTTTTGTCAACGCGCCGGTCGCCTTGCAGCCAAACCCGATCAGGTTGATCGCCCGACCATTGCCGTTCTTTCGCACAGCCAGGCCACTTGCATTCATCGACGCCAGACCGCGCAAGTGGCAGGCGCCAGAGGCAACCCTGACCGATGGTGCCTCGATCCCCGAGGTCTTTGTGCCCGTTGTTGGCAATCCGCGCAGCCATACCTTTATAAATGCCGCAACGCTGCATGATGCCTATTGTGGCGTCGGAAATGAAAACCTGCCCGAATATCATTCCGACACATGGCAGAATGTGCATCGCATGTTTTATGATGCCCTGCGTGTCGGAGGCACGCCGGCAAAGAAAGCCAAGATCATGTATGCCGCCGTGTATCTGGCCGGACCACGCTGGTACACACCGGGAAGCACCGCAAAATCCGGGGCCTATCCCGACGCCGTTACGATCATCTCTCCTTATGTGCTCGGGCCGACAAACACGCCACTGACCGAACTTCTGTCGGATGAGGCGCTGGTCAATGCACTTCGCGGGATCATTGCCTTCATCAACAAGACAAACCCGTCGCTTCCCGAATTGAATACTCGGCTTTTGCTGCGCGAACGCGAACTTCTGAAATCAATTCCCCGCGAAAGTCATGGTGACGGAGGCGAAAATGATACATCTGCCGGTGGAGGAGGCGTTGGGGGATATAGTGACGTATATGGTGTCGCATACTGATCTCCTGCCCCACGGCGTTCTGCGGATCGCAAAATTCGATCAAGGCCTGTTCAACCGGTAACCTGCCGCGCCGTAGTCCTTTGCGGTTTTCCGATTCCCTTGAACCCGGGATAATGCGTCCCTTGACAGCTTTTCAAAAGAATGCATGGTTCTCTGATGTTTGAATATTCGCTTCTTCACTGGACGGGCTTTCTGGCAGCGGCCGTCTTACTCAATCTTGCACCAGGCCCCGATATTGCATTCATCCTGGGGCAAACTGCGCGCGGAGGCCGCCGCGCGGGTTTTGCCGCAATGTTCGGGATCTGGACCGGCGCATTTGGCCATGTTCTCTTGGCCGCGGCTGGGTTATCGGCAATTCTCGCCACTTCGGCGATTACGTTTTCAATAGTGAAATTTGTCGGAGCCGCCTATCTGATCTGGCTGGGCATTTCGGCGCTGCGTTCCGGTGGAGACAAGTTCATCTCGGAAAAGGTGCAGACCAGCCCGGCCTTCTTGCCGGTGTTTCGGCAAGGAATTCTCGTAGCGCTGCTTAACCCGAAAGTTGCCATCTTTTTTCTGGCGTTCCTCCCGCAATTTGTAGAGACCGGATCGGGTCCGGCCTGGGCCCAACTGTTTTTGCATGGCAGTCTTATCATTGCGGTCGCTGCATTCATCGAACCACCTTTGGTACTGGCTGGCGCGCGTTTGACAAATAAACTGCGCAACAGCCGGCGCTTTGGCCTCTGGCTCGACCGGACACTGGGTGGCGTGCTCATCACATTGGGCCTTGGGCTTGCGCTGGAAAACCGCTGAGCGGGATTGCTTCCGGGTTCGGGTGAATATGGGAAAACTGCTGCTGTGGCACCACCACGGTTTTC